>JAJRRE010000444.1 GCA_024279745.1 Alphaproteobacteria bacterium | reverse complement strand
GCCGCATCGACACCATGAATTTTCTTCATGTCGTCGGCAAGACCGCGCGGCGCGTCAATCGACTTGAGAGCCGCCCGCAACTCAGCCTGAGGATCGACGGGCGCAGGCTCTGGCAGAACTTCCATAATGGGTTCAACCGCAGCGCCGGCGTCAGCACCAGAGCCGGTCTGGCCGCGTTCAATGCCGTCAATGCAGGCGCCGGCGATCAGATCGCAATACAGCGCAATCGCCCGGCCGGCGTCGTCATTGCCGGGGATCGGGAAATCAATGCCGTCGGGATCGCAATTGGTGTCGACGAGCGCGATGATGGGGATCTTCAGCTTGCGCGCTTCGGCAATGGCGATCTGTTCTTTATTGGTATCGATCACGAACAGCAGATTAGGCACGCCGCCCATATCTTTGATGCCGCCCAGCGCCTTTTCCAGCTTGTCGCGCTCGCGGGTCAGATTGAGCTGCTCTTTCTTGGTGTAGCCGGTGGAATCGCCATCAAGAATTTCTTCCAGCTTGCGCAGGCGGCGGATCGAATTGGAAATGGTTTTCCAGTTGGTCAGCGTGCCGCCGAGCCAGCGATGGTTGATGAAATATTGCGCGGCGGAGCGGGCGGATTCGGCAACCGGCTCTGACGCCTGGCGCTTGGTGGCGACGAACAACACGCGCCCGCCCTTGGCGACAGTATCAGACACCTTGACCAGCGCCTGATGTAACAGCGGCACCGTCTGAGCCAGATCGATAATGTGGATTTTGTTGCGGGTCCCGAAGATGAACGGGCCCATTTTCGGGTTCCAGCGATGGCTTTGATGCCCGAAATGCACACCAGCTTCTAAGAGCTGACGCATGGTAAACGTCGGCAGAGTCATAAGAGTTAAGTCCTTGTTTTTCCGGTTATACCGCCGCGCGGGGAAGAAGGGTGGCTTGAGCCGCATATGCTGCCAGGAGGCTAAAACCGCCGCCCAAACCAGTTGCATATGATGCCAAATCACCCCACCGGAGCGCTAACAAGGGTAGTAAAGGCCCCTCACCAGCAATCCCACGCGTGTGGATTGGGGCGGCTTATAGGCGGGTTTTGCGCCAAATGCAAGGGGGCGGCGGCGGAGCACGAGAGGCTTGTATTGAATTCCGAGTAGTAATCTCATTTGCGGTGCCAACAGGCTGATTGTTGCCCTCCACGATCCTAACCAGATTACGTAATGATTACACTTGCGATAAATCCAAGAAAAACCACATAGAACAGCTACCTCATGGTGAGGGAATTCCTGACAGGGCTCAAAGGCATTAGTAATGATCGAACCGAAAAAGCTATATCAGAACGGGCAACTTGTTGGCGAAGTACCAGCAGCAAAGAGTGACGACGAGCAAATGAAACTAGCCATAGGCTTACTGAAAGAAAAGGGTCTTTATAAACCAATTACGAAGATTCAAGCCATGTTTTGGAAAGCAGTATCATTTGCAACGGTCTCGTCTGATATTTATAAGCGCGATCTCACGAAGATACCGCGGAAGCCAATGAGTTTTGCTCCATTCATCGTGAATAGCGTATTTGCCATTGAGCTATATCTGAAGACACTTGGTGAACTTCACAACTCCTCCCTGCGAGGTCATGATTTACTCAAACTATTCGATGCATTACCTGAAGCAGCACGCAAAGCAATCCCCTCTCACTTTTCGTCCGCAAAGTTGCAATGTGGGATTGACACAATAGATAAGTATCGCTCCTCGCTGGAGGGGATGCGCTTGGCCTTTATCAAATGGCGCTATTCGTATGAAAATGAAAACACAGGCGAGGTCAAAATCCCTCAAATGATATTTGTCATGGAAGTTCTGCACAATACTTGTCTGACCTTTAATGAGGTTCGACAGGCCAAAACGGAGCATAATGCGAATTGAGGGCAACCTCCCGCCGTGTGCAAAATTCAAGAGTTTGGCACGGTGGTTTTAGGTAAACCGTTCGCACGGATTGTATCACGCGACCATCAATTTCATTTGTCCCCGATGCGGTCGGACAGGTTGTTTGTGTAATCTGTTATGGCGCCGACAACGAATTCTATGCGAATGGTTTCATTATCAATCACGCTGAACACGATCAGATGTTGCCCGTACAAAAACTTTTGAAAATCGAAACCCGACAGGCCAAACGGTACTCCCATGCCTGGAAAGTTGGCTAACAGTTCAAACTGGCTGAATAACCCTTGTGCATATTGATCTGCCTGCCGTTCGCCGTGTTGGGCAACGCCATAGCTGTAAATGTCGTGAAGATCTGCTTCAGCTTCAGCGGAAAGAACAAACTTAGCCATGCGTCAGGCGAGATTTGGCATCGGCCAAAAACTGATCAACGCTTAGTGCTCGTGCAGGCGAGGACGCCGCCCGTGCCGCCTTGTCACGCAAAATGGCCGCCCGCTCTTCAGCACTCATCGCCTGCCATAAGGCAAGATCGGCTTTTGTTGGCGCTGCCAGCGAGGAAATCGACTTGGTTTTAGTATCTGCCATGACACCTCCATAGCACATTTGGCAGGATGCGGGCCAAAATTATTATGCTGTTGGGCACGTGATATTCACAAATCCTCAACCGCCAGCACGGCGGAAAGAGTGTGCAATTCGCCGCGTTTGGACGGCGAGACATCGAAGCGGCCGGGCAGTGCGATTTCGATTTCCTTGCCCTCGCCGTTATGTTCCAGATGAATGAACAAACGAACTTCGCCGCCACGCGCAACGCCGCGGGGCGCCCCGCCTGCCGCCTGACCGCTAGAGGACAGCAGTGTGCGCAGATCGCCCATCACATTTTTGGTTTTGTCACTCAGCGCCGCACCATCCAATGTCACGCGCCAACCCAGGGCGACCGAGCCGGCGACCTCATCAAGCGCACGAATGGATTGGGCCCGTAATTTGAGCGTGTCTTCTTCGCGGTCCGCTTCAACAGACACAATCACCGGTGTGCCAGGTACAAGCAGCTCGCGCGCGGCGTTCAGCGTGTCGGAAAACACTACCGTTTCAAAACTGCCCGAGGCGTCGGAAAAGGCGGCAAAGGCAAACGCATTGCCCTTAGCCGATTTGCGTTCGCGGCACGCCACCACAATCGCCGCCAGCCGTCCGGCCTTGACGCCCTTTTCCGTCGCCGCTTCAAAATCAGTGAAGGAATAGACGTCGAGCTTGGCAAGAACCGCCTGGTATTCGTCGAGCGGATGGCCGGACAAAAAGAAACCAACGGCGTCAAATTCATGAGTCAGAACTTCCATCGGCGTCCACAGTTTCACCGGCCGAATATCAAGCGGTAAGGGTTCTGAGGCGCCAAACAAATCGGACGTGCCCGCCGCCGCGTCCGATTGAATGCGGTTTGCCAGCGCAATAATATTGCCGACATTGCCATGCACCAGTGCGCGCTTGGGCTCCAGCGTATCAAAGGCGCCGCCCGCGACTAAGGTTTCCAGGCCGCGCTTGTTCAGGGCTTTGGGGTTCAGGCGGCGCGAAAAATCCGACAGATCCTTGAAATTCCCGTTTGCTTCGCGCTCATTGACTAGCGTTTCGACCGCCTGCTCGCCAATGTTTTTCAGCGCCGCCAGTGAATAGCGAATACCGCCGCCCTCAGGTTCAAAATCAACCTTTGAATGATTGACGCAAGGCGGGCGCAGCTCGATTTCAGCGCGCTTGGCCTCACCGGCAAACATCGCCAGTTTCTCACCATTACCCATATCCAGCGTCATCGACGCGGCCATGAATTCAACCGGATAATTGGCTTTGAGGTAAGCGGTATGGTAGGCGACCAGCGCATAAGCGGCGGCGTGGGATTTGTTGAAACCGTAGCCGGCGAATTTATCAACGAGCTGGAAGATATAAGTCGCGTCTTCTTTCTTGACCTTCTTTTTGACGGCGCCCTTGACGAATTCCTCCTGCTGGCGCGCCATCTCCGCCTTGTCTTTCTTGCCCATGGCACGGCGCAGAATATCGGCCTTGCCAAGCGAATATCCGCCCATGACCTGCGCGATCTGGATTACCTGTTCCTGGTAGATAATAACGCCGTAGGTTTCTTTGAGGATTTCCTCCAGCATGGGATGCAGATAATCGACCGGCTCCTCGCCGTGCTTGCGGTTAATAAAGGTCGGGATGTTATCCATCGGGCCAGGACGATACAGCGCCACCATGGCAATGATGTCTTCAAAGCGGTCGGGCCGCAGCTTGCGCAGACTTTCGCGCATGCCGGTACTTTCCAATTGGAACACGCCTGCCGTATCAGCCTTGGACAGCATATCAAAGGTCGGCTTGTCATCCAGCGGCAGCGCCGGCAGATCCAGCTCAATACCGCGCCGCCCGACAAATTCAACTGCCTTTTGCAGCACGGTCAGGGTTTTGAGACCGAGAAAGTCGAACTTAACCAGCCCCGCCGCTTCGGTCAGCTTCCAGTTAAACTGGGTGATTGGAAAATTCGATTTGGGGTCCCGGTACATCGGCACCAGCTCATCGAGCGGGCGGTCGCCAATCACCATACCCGCCGCATGAGTGGACGCGTGCCGGAACAGCCCTTCCAGCTTCTGCCCGATTTCCAACAGCTTCGCCACAGCCGGATCATTGTCAGCTTCTTCGCGCAGGCGCGGCTCTTCTTCAATGGCTTCAGGCAACGTTGTCGGCGCGGCTGGATTGTTCGGCACCAGCTTGCACAGCCGGTCAACCTGGCCGTAAGGCATCTGCAAAACGCGCCCGACATCACGCAGCACCGCACGCGCCTGCAATTTGCCGTGGGTGATGATCTGCGCCACCCGGTCATCGCCGTACTTTTCCTGCACATATTTGATGACTTCGTCGCGCCGGTCCTGGCAAAAGTCGATATCAAAATCGGGCATCGACACACGTTCAGGGTTCAAGAAGCGTTCAAACAGCAGACCAAAGCGCAATGGATCAAGATCGGTAATGGTCAGCACCCAGGCCACCACCGACCCGGCGCCCGAACCACGGCCCGGCCCGACAGGAATGCCCTGTTCTTTCGACCATTTGATAAAGTCCGCCACGATCAGGAAATAACCGGGGAACTTCATGCCCGCAATAATACCAAGCTCATAATCCAGCCGCTTGATGTAATCTTCGTTGCTGAAGCCGTCAGCCAGCCCATGCTTGGCAAGCCGCGCCTGCAGGCCCGCATGAGCCTGGCGCGCCAGTTCTTGTGCTTCTGCCGCCACCTGCGCCGCATCATCGCCGCCATCGGTCGAGACGAATGTCGGCAAGATTGGATCTTTGCCAAGCGGGCGGGCATGGCAGCGCCGGGCGATCTCGACGGTGTTGTCAATGGCTTCGGGAAGGTCAACAAAGGCGGCGACCATTTCGTCTTGCGATTTGAAATAATGTTCTTTGGTAAAGCGGCGCCGGTCGTCTTCGGAGACATAGCGCCCGTCGGCAATGCAGGTCAGCGCATCATGGGCTTCATAGTCATCAGGCGCGCTGAAATAGACCTCATTAGTGGCGACCAGCGGGATATCCATCCCATAGGCCAGATCAAGCAGAACCGGCTCGACACGGCGCTCGCTGGCAAGGCCATGACGCTGCAGCTCAATATAAAACCGGTCGCCAAACAGCTCATGCAAGGAGGCCGCGCGGGCTTTAGCGATATCACTTTTGTCGTCACGGATCACGCTATCGAGGGGGCTGTCGGGGCCGCCGCTCAGACAGATCAGCCCGTCGCCGTGATCGCGCAAGTAAGACAGCGTAATATGCGGCTCGCTGTTGGCGATATCCCGATAGGCCTCAGACCCGATCTTCATTAAATTGGCATAGCCGGCTTCATCCATTGCCAGAAAGGCGATCATGCCATCGAAGCGTTTGGCCTTGGCGGCGGCGGCCTTGGGTTGTAATTTCGGCCCGCCCGCGCCTAATCCGCCAGTGCCGTCATCGGGCGCATCTGCAAAATCAATTGCAATGGACAGCCCGGTAATTGGCTGAATGCCGGCGCCTGACATCTTGTTGGAAAACTCAAGCGCGCCGAACATATTATTGCTGTCGGTGAGCCCCAGAGCGGGCATATGGTGCTGCCTGGCGAAGTCCGCCAGCTTGGGGATCTGCAACGCCCCTTCCAGCAAAGAATAGGCCGAATGCACTTTCAGATGCACAAAGCGCACAGGTTGTCTGATTGTATTTTGCGCAGCGGATGGAGCGCTGCCCGGTGTGCCTGATGCAGTACCACCATGGGCATTAACGGGAGCCTTATCGGTGAGCTGCTGTTCGGGCGGGCGCGGAATACCGCGCTGGCGGGGGGGGCGAATCGGTGCGTTCATGGGCGTAGTCTACGGCAAACCGCGGAACTGTGTCGCGCCAAAGGCCAGCTTTGATCAGCTATGAACAGCTTGCCCCCAGGATTATGCAAAATGCGCTAAACCTGCCCGTCCAATTCACCGGCCTAAAGCTCGATCAGCTTGCCGTCTTCCAGGGTCAGCGTGCGGTCCATGGCCTGGGCCAATTCCATATTATGGGTGGCGATCAAAGCCGCGACGCCTTCTTTGCGGATCACATCCATCAGCGCGCCAAATACCCGCTCCGAAGTTGCCGGGTCAAGATTGCCAGTTGGCTCATCGGCTAAAATGAGTTTGGGCTTATTGGCCAGCGCGCGGGCAATGGCGGTGCGCTGCTGTTCGCCGCCGGATAATTCCGCCGGCCGATGAATGAGCCGGTCGCTCAGACCCAATGAGCCGAGCAATTCAGTCGCACGCTGTTCGGCTTGTTTGCGCGTCTCCCCGTGTATCATTTGCGGGATAGCGACATTCTCCAGCGCGGAAAACTCCGGCAATAATTGATGAAACTGATAGATGAACCCCATCTCCATACGGCGCACCCGCGTGCGATCGCTATCGTCCAGGGTCGAGCAGTCCTTGTCATTGATCCACACATGGCCGCCTTGCGGCGATTCCAGCAGGCCGGCAATGTGCAACAGCGTCGATTTACCGGACCCCGACGGGCCGACAAGCGCAACCGCTTCGCCGGGATAAAGTGCAGCGCTGGCACCGTCCAGAACATTAATGACGCGCCCGCCTTGGGTAAAACTGCGGCGCAGATTTTCCATCTTCAAGATCGCAGGGCGCGCATCCCGGTGAGGCGAGCGCTCATCGCTGTTTTGATCGGCAGTATTGGTGGCGTTATCTTGCACAGCTGGTCTCACTCATATCTCAGCGCTTCAACAGGATCGAGCTTGGAGGCGCGCCAGGAGGGATAGATTGTCGCCAGAACCGACAGGGCCAGCCCCATGAAAACAATGAACATGGTCTCGGACGGGTCCATCTTCGCCGGCAGCTTGGTCAGGAAATAAATGTCGGAGTTGAAAATCTCGGTACTGGTGGCCCAGGCGACAAAGCCCCTGATTTTTTCAATGTTGAGCGTGAACGCCACACCCAGCAAAAAGCCCGCCAATGTGCCGATCACGCCGATGCTGGCGCCGGTGATCAAAAACACGCGCATGACGGCGCCCTTGGTCGCGCCCATGGTACGCAATACGGCAATATCGCGGCCCTTATCCTTGACCAGCATCATCATGCCGGAAATGATATTAAAGGCCGCCACCAAAATGATCAGCGACAGGATCAGGAACATGGTCACGCGCTCAACCTTCAGCACATCGAAAAAGGCCTGATTGCGCTGGCGCCAGTCGATCAGATTGATGCCCGGCCCGGCCGCCGCCTGCACCGGCCTGGTCAGCTCCTGCACGCTTTGCGGATCTTCCACCATGATCTCGACGACATCGACGGCGCGCCCGCGTGAGAAATATTTCTTGGCCTCACCCAGCGGCATGAAGATCATGGTCTTATCATATTCGGCCATGCCCAGCTCAAAGACGGCGACAATTGGATAGCGTTTGATATTGGGAACCGTGCCAACGATGGTGGTCTTGCCGCGCGGCTGAATTAAGGTGAGCAGCTTGCCGACATTAACCCCGTGATCGCCCGCCAGACGAATACCGACCGCAATGCCATAGCCCTTGTCAAAGCCGTCCAGGGTGCCAAAGCGCAAATTGCCGGCGACCATTTTCAGCCCCTTGATGCCCTTTTCGGAAATGCCGCGCACCAAAGCGCCTTTTGAGGCAAAATCGCTCGACACCATCACCTGGCCTTCAATCAGCGGCGCCACATGAACCACGCCAGGCACGGCAGCAATACGTTTGGCCAGCGCCTCATAGTCTTCCATGCGTCCGTCAAGCCGGTTGACAACCATATGACCGTTCAGCCCCAGAACCTTGTTGTAAAGCTCAGCGCGAAAGCCGTTCATGACCGCCATGACAATGATTAAGGTGGCGACGCCGAGCATAATGCCCAAGAAGGAAAAGCCGGCGATAACGGAGATAAAACCTTCCTTGCGGCGCGCGCGCAGATAGCGCCCGGCCAGCATCCACTCGATGGGAGCAAAGGCGCGCGTATCGCCGTTGGATTGTCCTGCGCTCATGAAAAGCTTTCCTCAAAATTTAATCGGCATGATCACCAAACATCATACGATAGAACCACGATGCCCAACTGGCGGAAGCGCACAAAAGTCATCCCGTCAAGGCTGCTCCCGTCAGACCGGCACCCGCCGTTCAGTGACTTGAGCATGCAGCCATTTTATGGCGTCGTCCATGGATAGGGTTTGCCGCGCGCCGGTTTTGCGGTCTTTAACCTCAGCTTCGCCGCTCTTAACGCCTTTGGGACCAATAATCAGCTGTAGCGGCAGGCCGATCAAATCCATCGACGCGAACTTACCACCCGCGCGCGCATTGGTGTCATCATACAGAACTTCGACACCGGCCGCGCTTAGTTTTGCATAAGCCTCGTCGCAAACGGCGTCCGTAGCGTCATCGCCTGCCTTCAAATTGATCAGCCCGACCTCATAAGGCGCCACCGCCATTGGCCAGACAATCCCGTTGTCGTCATGGCTGGCCTCGATAATGGCGCCAACCAGCCGCGACACACCAACACCGTAAGAGCCCATTTGCAACGGGGTTACTTTACCGTCCGGCCCCTGAACTTTGCATCCCATGGCTTCGGAATATTTGGTGCCAAAGAAGAAAATATGCCCCACTTCAATACCGCGCGCGCTGACGCGGTCGGCCTCAGGCACATCGGCTGCAAATTTTGCTGCGTCGTGCATTTCTTCCGTGGCCGCATATTGACTGGTCCAATCGGTGACCAATGCAGACAAATCAGAGCCATAATCAAGCCCGGCAGGAGGAGCGGCCTTTTCCAGATAATCCTTATGGCAAAAGACTTCGCTTTCGCCCGTATCGGCCAGAATGATAAACTCATGGCT
>JAJRRE010000443.1 GCA_024279745.1 Alphaproteobacteria bacterium | reverse complement strand
CGAAGTACCGATCCAGACCAGGGACGGCCGCCTTGTGCCGCTTGCCGATCTGGGCCGCTTTGAACGCCAGCCCCAGGACGAACCGGTCTTCCATAAAGACCTGCGCCCTGTCGAATATGTCACCGGCGAAGTGGCTGGACGTCTGGCCGCGCCTGTCTATGGCATGATCGAGATTTCAAAACTGCTGAAAGACTATAAGACCCCCGATGGTGTTGAATTGTCCGGCGGCATCATCGGCCCACCATCGGAAGACTTTAAATCCGGCTTTGAATGGACCGGCGAATGGACCGTCACCTATGAAACCTTCCGCGATATGGGAATGGCGTTCATGGCGGCATTGATCTTGATCTATATGCTGGTGGTTATGGAATTTGGCAATTTCCGCCTGCCCGGTATCATCATGGCGCCTATTCCGCTGACCTTAATCGGTATCATTCCAGGCCATTGGCTGCTTGGCGCCTCGTTCACTGCCACGTCGATGATTGGCTGGATCGCGCTCGCCGGGATTATCGTGCGCAACTCAATCCTGCTGGTGGATTTCTCCAAACATGCAGTTGCCGCCGGGACGCCAATCCGCGAAGCCGTGCTGCAAGCGGTTAGCGCCAGAACGCGCCCGATTGTCATCACCTCGCTGGCCCTGATCGCCGGTTCGGCATCCATCATCACCGACCCGATCTTCCAGGGCATGGCAATCTCGCTGCTGTTCGGTGCGATCGTATCAACGGCGCTGACCTTGATTGTTATTCCAATGGCCTGCGCCAACGCCACATCGGCTTATCGCACCAACGATATTGGCGACGAGCCTTCGAGCGCCGCCATCACTGGACCCAGCGGGTCTGGCGGACCCAGCGGGTCTGGCGGACCCAGCGGCTCTGGCGGACCGAGCAGCTCTGGCGGACCCAGCAGCTCTGGCGGACCCAGCAGCTCTGGCAAAGCACCACGCCCTCAAGACAAATCGCAGCCCGTTGGTGCCGCAGCGCCCGTTGGTGCTGCCAGCGCAAAAACCGGCGATACCGGTCTTGGCAAGCGGATCGGCGCCCAAGCAGCTGCCGCCGGCGAAAACTTCAAGGCCCTGGCCAATAAAAAGGGCTATGGCTGGCTGAAGCCCGTCTATATTGCCGGCGCACTCTCTTCTGAATCAGTTGGCCATCTGCTTGGCAAGGTGCCTGCAAACGGTACCACGGTGGCACCCGGCGCCAGCGCCTCGTCCAACACCGCGACGGCAGCCAAAACCGGCAAAACAGTAGCGACCGAAACACAGCAGATCAGCAGGGCGGCGGCAAATCCTCGCGCCAAAAGCCGGGCCGCCAGATTGGCCGCGCCGGTGGGTGAAGCAATGGCGCATCTTTTGGGAAGAACCCCAGGACCGGCCTCACATACCAGCAGCGTCGTTGCAGCACCAAATGCAGCGCAGCTGGCGGCCTCAATTGCTGATGGCAAATTAAAGATTAGCGGCAAGAAAGCTGTCGTCCCGGCTGTGGCCAAAAAAGTTCCCGCAAAAAGACCGGCGACCAAGAAGCCCGCTGCCAAGAAATCCGCCGCAAAGCAACTGGTTGCAAGTAAGGCAGGTGCCAAGAAGGCAACTCCGACTAAAACACCGGCCAGGAAACCTGCGGCTAAAAAAGCGCTCCCCGCAAAGTCGTCGGCACGTAAATCTCCGGCCAAAGCGGCTCCCAAGACAGCCGCTAAACAAAGCGCTGCGAAGAAAAAACCGGCGGCAAAAACGACCGCCAAACAGGCCCCCAAAAATGCAGCCAAGTCAGCCAACGCGTCGGCGAAGAAAACCAGCGCCAGAACCGGCAACGCTGCGCCCGCCTCCTCTGTGTCTGTGAAATCTGTGCCTGTTCAAACTGCGCCGGCAAAGTCTGCGCCCAAAACAACCGCGGCAAAGAAAACGTCGGCGACAAAAGCCCCCGCGCCAAGCAAAGCGGGAAAGAAACCGAAATCTGCGGCAAAGTCTACCGGCAAATCCAAACCGAAAGACAATCTATCGAAGATCAGCGGCATCGGTCCGGGACTTGTCAAAAAGCTTAATGCGGCGGGCATCACAAACTTCCAGGACATTGCGCGCTGGAAAAAGTCCGACATCACCCATTTCGATGATGTGCTCAGTTTTAAAGGTAGAATTAGCCGCGATGACTGGGTTGGACAGGCACAAAAATTTGTTCGGGTGGCGCAAATGCGCGCGGCCAGTTCAAAACTGAAAACCACACCTGCTGCCAAGAAAACTAAATCGAAATCGAAATCGAAAAAATCAAACTAAGTTCGTACTGAAGGCTCGCCGACAGCACATTACCCCCCCCCGAAGGAGACTAGAATGCCCACACATAAATTGAAAACATTGTTGATGACGACGGCTTCGGCCGCTGCCGCCGCCTTTGTGCTCAGCACTGCGGCAGCCGCGCAGTCAACACAAACCGGCCCGAGCGCCGGTTTCGGTCAACCTGGCTTTTCGCTGGCCCAGGCCAATGTCGGCGCTTATCCGCCCGCTGGCTATGACCCCACAACCACCGGCAGCACCAACACCGCCGGACAGGGCACTGCGGCCGGTAATGGCGCAACGTCTGGCGCCATGAAGGGCGGCTTCTCTATGGGTGGTTCTTCAGCCGCATCGGGAACCGGCAACGCAGCCGGGAACGGTTATCAGCGCGGCAATCAGGCCGCAAGTGGCTGGGCACCGGTCGCACCAGGCGCCTGGGCACCAGCACCCTGGACCGGCCCTTATCAAGCCGCACCATCGGGCCCTTACAATCCTGCCGCTCCCGTTGCCGCACCTGCTGCCGCCGCCAAAGCTCCAGCTAAAGCTGCAACATCCGGCGCAGCTGCTCCGGCCGCCGCCGCATCTGCCAAGCCAGCTGCCGCACCGGCAACCGGACCTGTTATTGCCGCCAACCCTATGTCTAACCAATATGGCAACGCCGGATGGCCTGCCTATCAGGGCAATCAGTGGAACAATCGCGGTTCGGGACAAGGCCAGGCACAAGGACAGGGCCGGGGACAAGGCCAGGGACAGGCAAACTTCGGCTTTAACGGCAATTGGTCGGGCCAGTCTCAGGGCCAGGGCCAAGGCCGCGGTTACGGCGCACAAAAC
The DNA here is from genome assembly GCA_024279745.1 of Alphaproteobacteria bacterium. Taxonomy (GTDB): domain Bacteria; phylum Pseudomonadota; class Alphaproteobacteria; order Rhizobiales; family Hyphomicrobiaceae; genus JAJRRE01. The sequence goes on along the minus strand of JAJRRE010000443.1, from coordinate 332 downwards.
GGCAATGCCTATACCAATAACGGTGCTGGCTACGGCGCTCCGCCGCGTGGCTGGACAAACTATGGCCCCGGCGCCGCTGCACCCGCAACCGCTGCAACCGCCGGCGCTCCTGCCGGTCAAACTTCAGCAACCAAAACCGCTCCGGCTAACGTAGCTGCGACAGCTACGGCACCCGCTACAGCAACAGCCCCTGCGGCTCCGGCTTCGGCCACTGCCGCCATGCAACGCCCCGGCTCCAATCCCGGTTATGGCGCTCAGCCAATCTACCGTGGCTACGGCGCACCTGCTGGTTACAACAATGGTTACGGCCAGGGACGTGGCCAGGGCACAGG
>JAJRRE010000442.1 GCA_024279745.1 Alphaproteobacteria bacterium | reverse complement strand
CGAATCCAATATGGCGCCATGCTTTACCCGCCGCGACAGATCAATATTGTAGCGCCGACATAACGCGTCGAGATTATTGGGACCGGCAGGATGTTTGCGCCGTGCCAATTGCAGCGTATCGACCACCCGGTCCATTAATAACGCCGGCTTGCCGACCATTTTCAGCTCGGCGTTCAAAAAGCCAATGTCGAAACTGGCGTTGTGAATAACCAGCGGATCATTACCGATGAATGCAAGGAACTCGTCGGCGACCGCTTTGAACAATGGCTTGTCGCGCAGGAAATCTGTCGATAAGCCGTGCACAGCTTCCGCTTCGGCCGGCACATCGCGTTCAGGATTAACAAACAGATGCAGCTCAACCCCGGTGGGAATTCGGTTGGCGATTTCAATGCAGCCGATTTCAACCAGGCGGTCGCCGGTTCTGTGGCTCAGGCCGGTGGTCTCCGTATCCAGTACAATTTCGCGCTGCATTGGGTTTGCTCCTTGAGTATATCACGCCACAGGGTCTGGCGAAGACCAGTGGTTATCATAGGCGCTGCCGACCAACTTCTCCAGCTGCGGAACCAGTTTATCAATCTGCTCCCAGCCCTGCTCGATTGGCCCGGACGTGTCGATGATATAGTCGGCGCGGGCACGCTTTTCGGCATCAGGCGTTTGCCGCGCCAGTAAACTGCCGAGTTTTTGGCGGCTCATCGTGGGACGCTGCAGGACCCGGCTATATTGAATGTCCTTTGGCGAGCTGACGACAATCACCACATCCACTAGGCTGTCACCGCCAGTTTCAAACAACAACGGTATTTCCAAAATCACCAAAGCGGCACCACTATTATGGGCGTTCCGGAGAAAGCCGCGTTCTGCATCGCGAACCATAGGGTGGATCATGTCCTCCAACCTCGCGAAGCCGGTAGGGTCGGCCAGCAAAGCCGCGCCCAGTTTCTGCCGATCGACGATCAAGGTGCCGCTGTCGTCCTGGGTCGTTGTGCCGGGAAAAGCGCGCTCAATCATTGGGGCGGCGGCGCTTTGATAAAGATCGTGAACCAGCTGATCGGCGTCGCATACCGCAATACCATGGGTTCGGAACCGCGCCGCAGCGGTGGATTTTCCCATGCCGATTGAGCCGGTCAGACCAATAATGAGCATCGCAGCGTCCTCATTTCAAAATGTCAGCAACAATGAGATCACGTAATTCAGTGGTTACCTGCGGGCGATACCCGAACCATTTTTCAAAGCCCGGCACAGCCTGGTGCAATAACATCCCCAGACCATCGACAGTGCGCAGCCCCCGTGCCCGCGCGCGCGCCAGCAGCTTTGTTTCCAGCGGCGCGTAGACAATATCGGCAATTACACAATCATCGCGAAACCCGGTAAGATCAAGCTCCAGCGGCGCAGATCCGCTCATGCCAAGTGTGGTTGTATTGACCAGCGTAATGGCCTGGCGCGAACCCGCCCCGCGCTGCTCCCAATCCATGACCCGAACGCCGCTGCCAAAATGCGCCGCCAGTTCTTCGGCCCGCGCCCGTGTACGATTAAACAGGCGGATTTCACTAACATCAGCCTCCAGGAACCCATGTATAATGGCGCGCGCCGCCCCGCCTGCCCCTAATATAGAGACCGGGCCGTCGCGGGTGTCCCAGCCAGGTGCCGATTGGGCAAGATGCGCCATGAAGCCGGCGCCATCGGTATTGCCCGCGCATAATCTATCCCCCTCCAGCCAAAACGTATTGGCGGCGCCAATCGCTCGCGCGTTTGCATCATGTTCATCGGCCAAAGCGAAGGCGGCTTCTTTATGGGGTACGGTAACATTGCAGCCGGTAAAGCCATGCGCGCGCAAATTGCCCAAAAAGTCCTTCAGCTGCGCCGGCTCAATAGCCTTCTTTATATATGAGCCTTCGATGCCGTAGGTTTTGAGCCAATGGCCATGGATCAGTGGTGAGCGCGAATGTTTAATCGGCCAGCCGATAACGCAAGCGCGTTTTGCAGCGCTGGCACTGTCGCCGCTCACGTCTTGATTGTCGTCAGGTTCACTCATTATTCTATACATCCCCGGCGACGTAACTCCTGCAACAGCGGCAGCAGCGGCATTCCCAAAATCGTGAAAAAATCGCCATCTATTTTATCAAACAATTGCACGCCGCGCGCTTCCAGTTGATAAGCCCCGACCGACTCTAACGCAGTTTCACCAACCTGCGCCAGATGCCGCCCGACAAATCCCGCGCCAAACTCCCGCATCGTCAGATGGGCGACATCGCTGGCCGACCAAACCACATCGCCATTAATCGCCAATACAACACCGGCGTGCAATTGATGGGTACGCCCGCGCAAAGTCAGTAGCCGGTTCGCGGCATCGCTCATGTCTGTTGGCTTGTCAAATAAGGCGCCGTCCATCGCCAGGATCTGATCGCCGCCGATTACCAGAGCGCCGGGATGAGCAGCCGCGACCGTTTCCGCCTTGGTACTCGCTAGCACAAGCGCGATATCCGTTGGATCAGCAGCAGAATTACTCGCAGTGAACACATCGCGCACGGCGGCCTCATCGATATCAGCGGGAACCACATCGAATTCAACACCAGCCGCCTTGAGCATATCACGGCGCGACCGGCTGCCCGAGGCCAGAATCAGCTTTGGCGCCGCCCCATTACTCTTAACCACTGTCCGGCGCCCCTGCGTCCGTGTCCTCATCACGCGGCGGCAGGGCCGCAATGGCGCGCGCCGCCTGCCAGTCATGATAGAGCTTCAATATAGTCGCCGCGGTTTCTTCAATTGATTTTCGCGTAACATCAATCACCGGCCAGCCATTCAGCCCGCATAATTTACGCGACGCCTTGATTTCTTCCGATATCCGGGTGCGATCGACATAGGTATCGAGATTTCTGTCAGACATGATCATGACCCGGTTGCGCCGCACCTGCGAGATCCGGTCCGCGCTGGCAACCAGGCCAACTACGAACGCATCATGTTTGCCAAACAGCGCCTTGGGCGGTTCAATTTCCGGGACCAACGGCACATTGGTGGTTTTCAGGCCGCGCTGGGCCAGATAAATCGATGTCGGCGTTTTCGACGTCCGAGATATACCCAATATGATTATATCGGCGTCATTAAGATCCTCGGGCAATTTGCCGTCGTCATGCACGAGCGTGAAATTCAACGCCTCAATGCGTTTGAAATACTCAGCATCGAGAACATGTTGTCCGGCAACGGTCGGTGTTTGCGGCGCACCCAGATAGGATTCAAACACTTTCAGGATCGGCTCCAGCACATGCAGGCATGGCACCTTCATCTCCCGGCAACGCCGCTCCATTTCGGCGCGCAGTTCTTTGCTGACAATTGTATATAGAACCAGCCCCGGCGTGGCCTGAATTTCCTGCAATGCCCGATCCAGTTGTTTCGAGGAGCGCACCAGCGGGTAGACATGCTCAATCGCGCGCATTTTCGAATATTGCGCGGCGGCAGCCTTGGCAATCGTGGTCAAAGTTTCGCCAGTGGAATCCGATATTAGATGGAGATGAAAATAGCTCGGTAAGGCGTTGGTCATTTGTTGATAAGTCCTGCATTATGCACACTGTCCACTACAACTCGAAATCTATG
>JAJRRE010000441.1 GCA_024279745.1 Alphaproteobacteria bacterium | reverse complement strand
TCCAGCCGAAATACTATCGCCCGAGCAAGCTGCGTCGCGACTGCGACCGGGCTGCAAGTGCAGCCCCGCGACCCGTGTCGCGCCCCGCCGGAGGGCCCGGACGCTTTTCGCGTCCGATACGGCCCGCGAGGCCAAGAAGAGTTCGCCGTGGTGCAGGCTAGCAAAGACCACGGACCTCTCACAGTGCGGTTCTCACGGTTCCAGCCCGGTTCTCACAATGTGGGCAGGGTGCGGCACCTCGTGTGTCTAGCGGCCAAGGGCCGCCGCCGACAGTTCGGCGCCCCGCCGGAGTTGCCCGAGCATAGCGAGGAATAGCAACGCGAGGCATATAAAACCCGCGCCGTGAGGGCTATCAATTCTCAACCCCCACGGCGCAATTTTCTTCTTATTTCTGATCAGCGTAGAACTTTTGCAGGATCGCAACCACTTCGGGGCGTGAGAATTCCGGCGGGATTGGCGTGCCGTTGGCGAGCATCTGGCGCTGCTCTGTACCCGAAATGTGGATCTGGTGTTCCTTGTCGTGCGGGCAGGTTTTGGCGGTGGCCATGCCGTAGCACTTCTTGCAATAGAAGGTGATGTCGATCTTCAGTGGCTGGGTTTCCAGCGCGCCCTCCCATAGCTCGTCGAAAATGTGCTGCGCATCGAAAGGGCCGTAATAGTCGCCAACGCCAGCATGATCGCGCCCGACAATAAGGTGAGAGCAGCCGTAATTCTGGCGGATCAGCGCATGGAACAGCGCTTCACGCGGACCGGCATAGCGCATCTCGATGGGATAGCCCGCTTGAATGACGGTGCCCTTGACGAAATAATTATCGATCATCGCCTGGATCGCCTGGGTGCGGGTCTCGGCAGGGATATCGCCGGGCTTTAGTTTGCCGAGCACCTGATGGATGAACACGCCGTCGGTCACTTCAACGGCGATCTTGGCCAGATGTTCATGGCTGCGGTGCATCGGGTTGCGGGTCTGGAAGGCGGCGACCTTTGACCAGCCGCGCTGCTCAAACATGGCGCGCGAGTCTGCCGGGCGGATATAAAGGTCGGGGTATTTGCCTGGATACTCGCCCTCGTTCAAAACGCGCACGGGGCCAGCCAGATTAACCGCGCCGGCCGCCATCACCGCTGCTACGCCGGGATGTTTGGCGTCTTCGGTGCGGTAAACATGGGTGGTTTCCAGCGCCTTGTCGGCGGTGTATTTTTCTTCGACACGCATGATCGCCATGATCGTGCCGGTCTCACCGTCAGCGAGCGCCACTTCTTCGCCGATCTCAACGGCGTTTGCGATATCGTCGGCGACGCCTAACGTCACCGGAATTGGCCAGAACAGACCGCTTGCCAGGCGCATATCAACGCAGGTGCCGCGCCAGTCGGCCTCATTCATGAACCCGTCAAGCGGTGTATAAGCTCCCATGGCCAGCATGGCGACATCGGAAACCTCGCGCGAGGACATCGGGATCGATTTCAGCTGCCCGGCGCGCTCCAGCTCGGCGGCGCGCTCGGCTTCAGGAATTAAAAGCGGATTGAGCGACCCGCCACCGTGCGGCGATACCAGATTGGACATGAAAAACTCCCCTTTTCGCCGTGGCGGGCCATTTCGCAGGCTGTCAGGCTGTTAAGTTTGATGAATCAGCGTCATTGAGACAACTTGTCTTATAGTGTTGAAGCGTGATCTATTCAAACCTTCGAATACAAAAATATAAGCGTGCTTCCTTATGCCCCTCCATTGCAATGGCGGGCGTGTCATGGAACAAGCAGCATGAAATTATGGGCGCGAGGGCTGAGGATATATGGCCTGAAGGCGCAGATGTTGAAGTATTAGCGGGAGAAAAAGCAGATGCCGCAAGGCGGACCAAAGAGTCAGACAATTCTGGTGGTAGGCGGCGGGATTGCCGGTATCACAGCCGCGATCGAAGCCGCTGAAACCGGCTATGATGTTGTTTTGCTGGAGAAAAGCCCGAGCCTGGGCGGACGGGTGACAAAGTTCAACCGCTATTTCCCCAAGCTGTGCCACCCGACATGCGGGCTGGAAATCAACTATCAGCGGATCAAGAAAAACCCCCGCGTCAAATTGATGACCATGTGCGAAGTGACCGGTATTGCCGGCGCCAAGGGCGATTATACGGTCTCGGTCAAACGCACCCCGCGCTTTGTGAACGACAAATGCACCGCTTGCGGCGATTGCAAGGATGTGTCGGATACTGCAGTTGCCAACGCCTATAACTATGGCCTCGACAAGGTGAAGGGCGCTTATCTGCCCCATGAGCACGCCTTTCCCATGCGCTATGTGATCGCGCCGGAAGCCATTGCGGCCGGCGAGGGCGACAAGCTGAAAGCGGCGTGTAAATATGGCGCCATCGAGCCGGACCAGAAAGAAGAGACCTTCGATCTTAATGCCGGTGCGATTATCTGGACGACGGGCTGGAAGCCTTATGATGCGGCCAAGCTCGACACTTATGCCTATAATGAGAGCCCCGACATTATCAATAATGTCGAGATGGAACGGCTGGCAGCCCATGACGGGCCAACGGGTGGTAAGATCCTGCGGCCATCGGATAATGAGCCGGCGAAAAAAGTGGCGCTTATCCAGTGTGCCGGCTCACGCGACAACAATCATCTGGCTTATTGTTCGCGCATCTGCTGCCTCGGCTCGCTCAAACATGCCGCTTATGTGCGCGAGCAATATGAAGATGCGCAGGTCGACATTTATTACATCGATATTCGCGCCCATGATAAGCTCGAAGCGTTCCACGCCAAGATCAAGAATGATCCGCAGGTGCATTTCATTAAATCAAAGCCCGGCCATATCAAAATTGGCGAAGATGGCCGCCCGCTGGTTTGCGGCGAACGCACCATTGATCGCGAGATTTATGAAGAGCCTTATGATCTGGTTGTGCTGGCCACCGGTATGCAGCCAAGCGCCGTCAAGGGTTATAAGCCTGAGGTTGGTGTCATGGAAGACGAATATGGCTTCTTAGTTCCCAAAGCGAATGGCGCGGCGGACGGCGAGGGCATTTTCTCAGCTGGTGTAGCCAGTGGCCCGCTGGATGTGTCGATGTCCGTGCAGTCGGCAACGGCGGCGGCATTGCGTGCGATCCAGGCGGTGCGCGGGAGTTAAAAACTCTTCAATCCCCCTCACCCCGCCCCTCTCCCCGTTTTTACGGGGAGAGGGGCGGGGTGAGGGGCAGAACAATATCGGGTATGAGCGGGAGCGCCAGTTTTAAGCAAGTGGCTGCCCCTCACCCTAACCCTCTCCCCATAGCGCCAAAAGGCACGATGGGGAGAGGGGACTAAATCAAATTTTGCGGGTGCGCCTCGGTCTGGCGTGCGAGAAACAAATGAGACGATTAGGCGAGGAGACATTTTAAAGTGTCGGATAGAAAACCAGGCGTATATCTATGTAAGGGCTGCGGCATCGGCGAGGCGGTCGATGTTGGCGAGTTGGAAAAGCTGCCCGCAAGCGAATTCAAGATCGGGACCTGCAAGACGCATGACGCGCTTTGCTCCGATGAAGGCGTGGCGCTGATCAAGGCGGACATTGACGGCGGCGATATCAACCAGGCTATTATTGGCGCCTGTTCGCACCGGGTCATGACCGACAAATTCAGCTTTAACGGGACCCCGGTTATTCGCGCCAATCTGCGCGAGCAGGTTGCCTGGTCGCAGCCGGCCGGCGAAGAAGACACGCAGATGCTGGCCGCTGATCAGGTCCGCATGGCTATGGCGCAGGCGTCGAAGACCGATGCGCCGTCCTCGTCAGCAGTCCAGGAGCTGGTGCAGACGGTGATGATTGTTGGCGGCGGCATCACCGGCCTGACGGCGGCGCTGGAAGCCGCCAAATCTGGCCATAAGGCGTTGCTGGTTGAGCGTTCCGACAAGCTCGGCGGCTGGGCCAATAAATGGTCAAAGCGTATGCCGCATCTGCCGCCCTATCGCGGTGTCGAAGAAAATCATGTCGGCAAATTGATCGCCGAAGTTGAAGCCCATGGCGACATCACCGTCATGACCGACACCATGATCACCAAGACATCGGGTGCGCCAGGCAAGTTCGAAGTCACCATGGCTCATGGCGGCAGCGACAAGATTGAAATGATCGGCGCGATTGTGGTCGCCACCGGCTGGCGGCCTTATGATGCCAGTAAGCTGACCCATCTGGGCTATGGCGCCTCGCCTGATATTGTTACCGGCGTTGAGCTGGAAGATATGCTCGGTGACGGCAAACTGATGCGTAAGTCGGACGGACAAAAAGAAGCGAAATATATCGCCTTTATTCAATGCGCCGGTTCGCGCGATCCTGATCATCTGCCTTATTGCTCGTCGGTGTGCTGCGGCGTGTCGATCAAGCAGTCTTTGCAGATCAAGCGCGAAAACCCCGACGCCAGTTGCTACGTGATCTTCGATGAATTACGCACACCGGGCACGGCAGAAGAGTTCTACCGCGAGGCGCAGGAAGCTGGCGTCATCTTCATGAAGGGCAAGGTCAAGAGCGTCGGCGGCGATATGAGCGTCGTTTATGAAGACGATCTTCTGGGCCAGGAAGTACCGCTGAACGGCCTCGACATGATCGTGCTGGCAACCGGCATGGTGCCCAATTCGACCAATCCCGATACCGAAGCCGCCGAAGAGGAAATGAACAAATATCTCATTTCCGATATCAACCCGGCAGCAGGCGTATCAGTCGCCGGTTATACGGGTGATACACCGGACCCGGTCAAGCGCCCTGAAGAAAGCATTCCCCCGGGCGGCTCGATCCTCAATCTGCAATATCGCCAGGGACCGCATATCCCCATTCTGGCAGATGGCTTTTCAGATTCGCATTATATCTGCTTTCCTTATGAGACCCGCCGCACCGGCATTTATACTTGCGGGCCAGTACGCCGCCCGATGGATATGGCGGAAAGCGCCGATGACGCGGCTGGCGCTGTGCTGAAAGCCATTCAGGCGATCAGGAGCGCGGGCGAAGGCGCCTCTGTGCATCCACGCACCGGCGATCTGTCATTCCCCAAAATCGGCCATGACATCTGCACCAAATGCCGCCGCTGCACGGTTGAATGCCCGTTCGGCGCCATTGACGAAGAAGAAGACGGCAAGCCGGTTATCAACGAATCGCGTTGTCGGCGTTGCGGCACCTGCATGGGCGCCTGTCCTGTGCGCACGATTTCGTTTGATAATTATTCGCCCTCAATGGTTGGCGATATGATCAAGGCGATTGATGTTCCTGATGAGTTCGAAGAAAAACCGCGCATCATCATTTTTGCCTGCGAGAACGACGCTTATCCAGCGCTCGACATGGCCGGCATCAACCGCCAGCAATGGAGCGCCTATGTGCGGGTGATCCCCGTGCGCTGTCTCGGCTCCGTCACCATGCTGTGGGTCTCGACGGCACTAGAGTCTGGCTTTGACGGCATCATGCTGATGGGCTGCAAATCCGGCGATGATTATCAATGTCACTTCATCAAAGGTTCAGGCATCGCCAAAGAGCGCATGAGCAAAGTTGGCGCAACGTTGAAAAGCATGGCGCTGGAAGAAGAGCGCGTGCAGATGGAAGAAGTCTCCATTGCCGACTCGCATAGCGTTGCGAAAGTGATCAACAAATTCGCCGCTACGATCGGTGACATGGACCCCAACCCATTCAAGGGCTTTTAGACTATGACAAAACCAGCACCCAATACGTCAGAAAAGTACGACCTGGGCTTTGCCAACTGGGTTTATGAAAACGTCAATGGCGGCGACAAGCTTGGCCTTTGTATGCAGTGCGGCGTCTGCTCCGGCTCCTGCCCGATTGGCGAACAGATGGATCATGGGCCGCGCAAGCTGTTCATGATGATCCGCGCCGGCATGAAGGACGAGGTGTTAAGCTCCAACACCATGTGGAATTGCACCAGCTGTTACCGCTGCGTGGTGCGTTGTCCGCGCTCGGTGCCTGTGACCTATATTTTGCAGGATCTGGCCGCGAAATCCGTTGAGCTTGGCTATGCCAAACCCAATGAGAATTCTAAATTCTCAAACTCGTTCTGGTGGAGCGCCAAAACATTCGGCCGTACCGACGAGCGCCTGGTGACGGCAAAGTATTATTTCTCATTCGGCGTTGTCGAGGGCGTCAAGCGCGGGCTTGATAATCTCAAGATCGCCTGGGGTATGATCAAAACGGGCCGCATGCATTTGACAATGCCGCATCAGATTAAAGACAAGGCCGGTCTGAAAGCCATCCTCGCCAAAGCCGCTGAGATCGAAGAACGCGAGAGCAAGAGCTGAGCCCCAGCCAACCCTTTTAGGATTTGAGATATGTCAGAGAAGAAAAAATTTACATATTACCCTGGTTGCTCCAGCCAAGGATCAGCGTTGCATCTGGATGAGAGCCTGCGTGCCATTGCGCCCTCACTCGACATTGAACTTGAGGACATTGAGGACTGGAATTGCTGCGGCGCTTCGGTTGGCCATATTGGCGGCGGGCAACTACCCAACCTGTCGCTGACGGGCCGTAATCTGGCCAAGGCACAGGAGCGCGGCAAACAGGACGTCGTGACCGGCTGTGCCGCCTGTTATCTCAACACCCATGCGGGCAATGAGAAAATCAAGAACGATGTCAATGTGCGCGCCCAGGTCAATGAAGCTTTGTCAGCCGCCGACATGGAATATGACGAAGACCTGCAAGTGCGCCATATGTGCGAAGTGATCGTCAATGATGTCGGCCTCGATAAGGTCAGGGAAAAAGTTACCAATCCCCTGACCGGTCTCAAAGTCGCCGGCTATGTCGGCTGCCAGACCGTGCGCCCCTTTGCCGGCACCGATGGCGGCGGCAATTACGACACCTACGACAATCCTGAATTCCTCGATAACTTTGCCGAGGCCTGCGGCGCTGAAGCGGTTGAATATAACCCCAAGACCAGCTGCTGCGGCGGCTCGGTGGCGGTGATGAGCCCGGACCGCACCTTGCATCTGATCAAAACCATTGTTGAAGACGCCGTCGAAGCGGGCGCCGATGTCATCGCCACGCCCTGCCCCTTGTGCCAGACCAATGTGGAAATGTACCAGGACGCCATCAATAAAAAATACGGCACGGATTTCCATATCCCGGTGATGTTCTATTCGCAATTAATGGCAGTGGCGTTCGGTCTTGACGGCGAAAAAGACGCCGCCCTGCACCGCAATACAATTCGTTCCGAAAAGCTGGAAAAAATGGCCAAATAGGTACGTAGTACCGGCGGGGCATGGCGTTGCAGGCACTTAGTGTCCGCATGGCGTTGCAGGCTCGATGTGTTCGCATAGCGCGCCTTCTTGCTGAAAAAAATAAAGGCCGCCCCGATCAAATCGAGGCGGCCTTTGTTGTCTTTTGTGCTCTGTGCAACCGGCAGAACCAGCAGTAGAATATCATCGTGTGGTTTGCCTGCCCCGGCACTTGTTGGAACGTCGCTTTACAGCGTTACAATGCGCATGTTGTTGGTGGTGCCGGGGCGCCCGAACGGTATGCCAGCAAGCACAACGATCTTGTCGCCTTCAACGCCGAAGCCTGCCCGCTTTGTATGCAGGCGCGCCATGTCGACCATCTCGTCATAGGATTTGATATCTGGCGAGGCGATGGCCTGCACGCCCCAGAACAGGCAAAGTTGGCGCGCCTGGGCAGCGGTTGGCGTGATGGCCAAAGTGGGTACGGCCACACGCTGGCGGGCAATACGGGCGGCGGTTGAGCCCGAAGATGTCAAGGTCACAATGGCCTTGGCACCGATAGTGCGCGCAATGGCGGCACTTGAGGCGGCGAGCACACGCTGCGGGGTTTTTTGTACGTCCGGCTGCAAGGCGGAGATGATCTGATCGTAAGCGCTGTGGTGCTCGGTCTTATAGATGATCGAGTTCATCATTTCGACGGTCTCAACAACATATTCGCCAACTGCTGACTCCTGGCTGAGCATGACCGCACTGGCGCCGTCGTAAATCGCAGTGGCGACATCGGACGCTTCAGCGCGCGTTGGTGCGGGCGCGGCGACCATGCTATCGAGCATTTGCGTCGCCACAACAACCGGCTTGCCGATCAGGCGGCAGATGCGAATGAGCTCCTTTTGCCGGCCGGGAACTTCTTCGGGCGGGATTTCAACACCTAGATCGCCGCGCGCCACCATAATGCCGTCGGTCAGCGGTACAATGTCTTCGATGAACTCCAATGCCGATGGTTTTTCAATCTTCGCCATCAGGCGGGTCTTGGTGCCGATCAGTTTGCGCGCTTCTTCAATGTCGGACGGCTTTTGCACGAATGACAGTGCCATCCAGTCAACACCAAGCTCAAGACCGAAGGCGAGATCTTTGCGGTCTTTCTCGGTTAGTGGCGACAGCTCCAATATGGTATCGGGCAGATTAACGCCTTTGCGGTCGGAAATCACGCCGCCAACATCGGCAACCGCGTCGATGAAATCTTTGCCGCAATCGGTAACCGTCAGGCGCAACCGGCCGTCGTCGATCATCAGCTTGTGGCCGGTCTCAATAGCGGCGAAAATCTCTGGATGATGCAGCGGAATATTGGATAATTTGCCATTCTCACCCGTGGGAACAAAGCGAACCTTGTCGCCCTTCTTCAGTTGCTGCTTGCCGTCCTTGATGGTGCCGACGCGGATCTTGGGGCCCTGCAAATCCTGCAATACGGCAATCGGGCGCTCCAGTTCTTTTTCCAGCGCCCGGATGGCGTTGAATACTTTGGCATGGTCGTCGTGAGAGCCGTGGGAGAAGTTGAGGCGAAAGACGTCCACGCCGGCCAGAAACAGCTTTTTCAGCATTTCGGGGCTGGAGGATGCCGGACCAACCGTTGCGACAATTTTCGCGCGCCTGTTACGTTTCAAATGAATTCTCCTGTCAGGTTACGCCGCAGGAGGGACTATAAAGTCCTGCGGCCGATGTTCGCTCGCGCCGGTTTGATCATGATCGAAATTGCGTTGTCCCGAGGCGGCGGCGCCATTGGCCAGATATGCCTCCAGGGCGGACGGGCAGGGGCCGCCGGTTGCCCAGTCGAGCAGTTCTACGCTGTGTACGATCGGCAGATCAGTGCCGCTGCGAATGTGAATTATGCACCCAAGGTTTCCCGCTGCGATGACCTGGGCTCCGGTGGTCTCGATATTGGCGACTTTGCGGTCGCGCAGGCTTTGAGCCATGTCCGGTTGCAACAGGTTATACGTGCCCGCCGAGCCGCAGCAAAGGTGGCTTTCTGGCACGGGGTACACCTCAAATCCGCACGATTCCAGCAGTTCCACCGGCTGGCTGGTAATTTTTTGTCCGTGTTGCATAGAACAGGCGGAATGATAGGCGATTTTCAGCTTCGGCAGGTCCGATTTGAGACTTGGGTCAAGCGCCAGATCCAGTCGAAGGCCAAGCTCACACATCAGCTCGGTGATATCGCGGGTCATGGCTGAAATCCTGGCGGCTTTGCCAGCCAGTTTCGGATCATTGCGGAACATGAAACCGTAATCCTTGACCGTGGTGCCGCAGCCCGACGTGTTGATGACGATATGATCAAGACCGCGAACTGTGTCCTCGCCGCCACCGGCGTCGTCATCGGGGTCGCTATTGGCGGCAAACTCAAGATCATAGCCGTTGATGATGTCATGCCAGGCATTGATATTGCGCGCGGCGCTGACATGGGCGGCTTTATTCATGCCCATATGATGGGTTAGCGCGCCGCAGCAGCCAGCGCCGCGCGCGATCACGACCTCAACACCGTGGCGAGTGAGCAGGCGGATGGTGGCCTCATTGATCGCCGGATCGAGCACTTTTTGCGCGCAGCCATTAAGCAGCGCCACACGAAGACGCCGTTTACCGATGGCATTGTGAACCTGTGGGCGATCAACCTCAGACGGCGCCGGGATCTGGCCAGGTGCCATGTCAACAAGGCCCTTCAGGCGGCCCGGCAGCAGCGCCTTGAACGGCTTGGCCAGTTTGGCACCGAGCAAAGACAGGCGGAACAGTTTTGGCCGCGGTAATACCAGCGCCAGAATGAAACGCAAGGCGCGCTCAGGCAAGGGCCGTTTGTAGGTTTCATGAATATGTGCGCGCGCATGGTCGACCAGATGCATGTAATGCACGCCCGAGGGACAAGTGGTCATGCAGGAGAGGCAGCTTAGGCAGCGGTCGATATGTTTGACCGTAACGGCATCGGCGGCGCGGTCCTCTTCGAGCATGTCCTTGATCAGATAGATGCGCCCGCGCGGGCTGTCGAGCTCATCGCCAAGGGTGACATAGGTCGGGCAGGTGGCGGTGCAAAAGCCGCAATGGACGCAATTGCGCAAGATGTCGTTGGCGGTCTTGGTCTGCGGATCGGCCAATTGCTTTGCCGTGAAACTGGTTTGCATTATTGCGCCGCTCCTTCTGGCTGGGAGGGGCGGGCGTCTAAAGGTGCCGGACGGGGTTGCGGAGCCGGTACCAGGCGGCCCGGATTTAGAATATGTCTGGGATCAAAACTTTCCTTCACCCGTGCGCTTAAACTGGCCAGCGCTTCTGGTTGTGGGTGGAATACCGGCACGATATTGACAGCGCCGCCGCGCACGTCGTCAGCGGCCCGGATCAATGTCGCGTGGCCGCCATGGGGTTTTATGGCGGCGCGGATTGCTGGGCCATGAGCATCTGGTGCAGGTTCGACCGCCAGCCAGATCAAACCGCCGGCCCAGTCATAGATCCAGCGCCGGGCCGGAACGTCTTGCGCCAGAATGTCGGCCATGACTTTGGCGCCATTTGCGGGCGCTGTTGACAGACGCCATATCTGGGCAGTTTTCAGCGCGGCAAGTGGGGCGACATCGCGCTGCGCGATCCAGAAGGACCGTGAGGCGTCGGCGCTTAATATCTCGACAGTGCCGCGCGCTTGTGCGGCTGCGGGTTTGCAATGCGCAATCAGATCTTGGCGCCGCGCATTGACGGAGATTTCCGGGCCTTCAAGGCGCAGCACGGTGAGTGCGTGCTCGGATGAGCCGCTGCAGTTCCCCTTAGGCCGGTGGGCAAGGGATGAGACTTCAAAAGGCAGTCCGGACGCTTCGCACATCAGCGCTATAGCAGCCGCATCATCAAGCCCGGTCAACACAACGCTTTGCTCGGTTTCGGCCTTGGGCAGAACCTTGAATGTAATCTCGCTCATAATGCCAAGTGTGCCGTAAGAGCCGGTCATGAGTTTCGACAGATCATAGCCGGTGACGTTTTTCATGACGCGGCCGCCGGATTTATACAATTCGCCGCGCCCCGATATGGCGCGAAAACCAAGCACCGCGTCGCGCGCCGCTCCTGTCTTGATCCGCCTGGGTCCCGACGCGTTGACGCCAACCAGCCCGCCAATGGTACCACCCAGCGGTTTGCTGCCGTAAATCAAATGCGTATCCATCGGCTCAAAAGCCAGCTCCTGATTGTGCTCGTCAAGCGCGGCGATAATCTCGGCCAGGGGCGTACCGGCGCCCGCCGTCATCACAAGTTCGGGCGCTTCGTACAGCGATATTTTCGACAGGGCGGATGTGCTGATCAGCTTGTCGGCGATCACCGGGCGGCCGAGTCCGCGTTTGGTGCCGTTGCCGATTAGCTCCAGGCGCGCCTGGTTGGCAAGCGCGGCTTTGACAATCTCAATGATATCCGCTTCATCGCGCGGCTGCAAATGTTCCATGGGGATGGTCTCACAGGTAAGTGGTCGAACGGACGACGTTTCGGCTCATTAGAGTTTGTACCGTTGCGGCTCATGTCGAACCGGCAGCGCCGGACCTTTAAAAACGCGGCAGATCAGGGAACGGGACTTTGCCTTTATGGACGTGCATTTTGCCAAGCTCAGCACAGCGATGCAGGGTCGGGAACACTTTGCCCGGGTTGAGCCGGTGGGCAGGATCGAACGCACATTTCAGCCGTTGCTGCTGTTTCAGATCGTCCTCGCTAAACATCTCGCCCATCAGATCGCGCTTTTCAACGCCGACGCCATGCTCGCCGGTCAGCACGCCGCCAACCGCAACACACAGTTTTAGAATGTCGGCGCCAAAGGCTTCGGCGCGTTCAATTTCGCCGGGCACGGCTGAATCATACAAGATCAGCGGATGCAAATTGCCGTCACCCGCATGAAACACATTAGCCACGCGCAAAGCGTGTTTGCTGGCCAGCTCGGCGATGCCCTTTAGAACATAAGACAGTTTTGAGCGCGGAATGGTTCCGTCCATGCACAGATAATCGGGGCCGATGGCGCCGACCGCGGGAAAGGCGTTTTTGCGGCCCGCCCAGAACTGAAGCCGTTCGGCTTCCGACGTGGACACTTCGATGCTGGTCGCACCCTTGTCTTTGGCGATCTCACTGACACGCTTAATCAGGTGATCAACTTCGGCCTTGGTGCCGTCAAGCTCGACGATAACAAGCGAGGCGGCGTCAACCGGATAGCCGCAGGGCTGAAAGTTCTCTGCCGCAACAATCGCCGGGTTATCCATCATTTCCATGCCGCCGGGAATGATCCCCTGCGCGATGATTTCCGCAACGCAATCGCCGCCCGCTTCAACGGAAGGAAAACCGAGCAATGTGCCGCGTGCGGTTTGCGGTTTTTGCAAAATACGCACGGTAACTTCGGTGATGACGCCAAGCAGGCCTTCCGAGCCGGTCATAATACCCATCAGGTCATAAAGCTCGCTATCAAGATGTTTGCCGCCCAGACGCACGATTTCGCCGTCCATTAATACGACTTCGAGGCCCAGCAGATTGTTGGTGGTCAGGCCGTATTTCAGACAATGCACACCGCCGGCATTTTCGCCGACATTGCCGCCGATTGAACAGGCGATTTGCGACGAAGGATCGGGCGCGTAATAAAATCCCTTATGCTCGACGGCTTTGGTGATCGCCAGATTGGTGACGCCCGGCTGCACCACAGCGCAGCGATTGGCATAGTCG
>JAJRRE010000440.1 GCA_024279745.1 Alphaproteobacteria bacterium | reverse complement strand
TCCTTGCGCGCCCAGTGTAATTGCAGCCAGCTTCGTATCGGCCTTTACGCGGGACAGGGCATCGTCAAATGATGTTGTCTCATAAAGTGCAAGCACTTCTTCTTCATTGGCAAATAGAACATCGACACCATCGCGGATCAGTTGCAAAAACTCAGCCCGGTGGCGGCCGACACAAAACCCGTCCGACAATGTTAGCGCGACGCGCGTGTTGGCTTTGGCGGCAATTTGTGCCGTGTTGCGAAAGGCGGTTTTGGCTTCTTCGCGGTCAAACAAATAACCTTCCAGATAAACAATGCCCGCGCTCTCGATCAACGCTGCATCAACCGCGCCATTATCCAGTTCCGGGCTGACACCCAAAAATGTATTCATGGTGCGTTCGCCGTCGGGCGTCACCAGGACCAGTGAGCGGGCGGTTGGCGCGCTCCCCGCAGCAGCCGGCGGCGTAGGATAGGTGACGCCGATTGCTTTCAGATCATGTGAAAAAATTTCGCCGAACTGGTCCTGGGCGACTTTGCCGATGAAACCAGCCTTCCCGCCAAGCGAGGCAATGCCGGCGATAGTGTTGGCGGCCGAACCGCCGGAGACTTCTATGCCTGGGCCCATGTCGTTATAGAGCTTGTCAATAGCTGCTTCGTCGACCAGCGCCATATTGCCTTTGGGACAATTATGTTTGGCCAGGAAAGCATCGTCGCATTGGCCGATAATATCTACAATGGCGTTGCCGATGGCGACCACGTCGTGGCGCGTTTCACTCATGGGGAGGCTCCTGAAGAGATGGCTGAATTTGGATCAAAGAGAGGATTGATCATTGCGCCCGTCACTAACCTACTATGGCCGGTGCGGCAAGAGCTGGGGGGTCTTTGCCTAGCGCTGCTCTGATCCCGCGCGCGCGAAGTGGCGCAGGTAGCGCTTGCGCGTCGCTGACACGGCCGGGGCGGGTTCTATCTGCCTCGCGGTGCTGATCCCGCGCGAGCAGCGCGGGGCACCTCCGGCGGGGCGCGAAACGGTTCGCGGCGGCCTTTGGCCGCTGGGCACAGTCGTGCCGTGATGTGCCCAAATGGTGAGAACAGTGCTGAAGTTGCGAGGGCACGGCTGTGATAGTTCCGCGATTGTTTCTGACATCCCGCACCGGGAGCAACGCGACCCGCCAATCGTTTGGCGCGCCGTCGCAGGTGCCCATGCCTTTGGCATGGATTAGCACCGCGAGACAAACGAACCACGGAGCCGTGAAAGTTCCGAAGTCTTTGGTTACCAGTCGCATTTTTCTATCACCGTCACCGGCCTCCGCCTTTACTGTCCCCGTCCGCCTGCCTTGGCGAGCCTTGCCAGCTCCAGCAGAAGGCGCTCAGCCAGGATGGCTTCGAGGGCAGCGCTTAGCCGGGCGGCTTTTGAGATTTCATTAATGCGGGTCAGCGCCTGGGTCAGTTTGGCCGCGCTCCAGCTGCGCGCCTGGGCAGTGAAGGCGTCCTTTTGCTTAAAATGAATGGGAGGCCGCATCGAGCGCATCACGTCGTCGATGGATCGGCCGGCGTCCATGGCGGTGCGGGCTTTATGCAGGCGTTGGAAATGACGCAGAGCCGACAGGATTATGAGCTGGGCGCTGGTGCCGCTGGCTATCGAGCGGTCGCACTCGCGCACCGCCATGGCGCTGTTACCGGCAGCGGCGGCAAGTATAATTCGGTCGGTGGCCAGTTCTGACGCATCGCCAACAACGGCGTCGACATCGGCGACCTCGATGGTTTTCGTGCCCAGCGCATATAGGGTGAGCTTTTCGATTTCGCCGCGTGACAGCGCATGATCGGCGCCCAGTTTGGAAATGAGGAGGGTGCGCGCGTCGCGGGTGATATCCAGGCCGGCGGCGCGCACGATGTCGTCGATCAGACCGCCCAGATCGCGGGCATTATCGGCGAAACAGGCAATGGCGGCGCTGCTCGGTGATTTTTCAAACAATTTGCGTAATGCGTCGGTCGGCTTGAGATTGGCCGCTTCGACGATGAGAAAACTTGCAGGCGGTGTATTGCCCTCAATCACGGGTTTTAGGGCCAGCGCGGTGATGCGGCGACTGGCGGCGACGCGAACAGCCTGGCGGCCGCCGAACATCGGCATAGTCTGCAATTCAATTATCAGCCGGTCCGGGTCCTGCTCCAGATCGCTATCGCCGATGCGGATAATTTCGCCCGGTGGGTCATCGCGCGCGACCAATGATTTGGCGAGCAGGCGCGCCCGTTCCGAAACCATGCCGGGATCGGCGCCGTAGAATAAAAAAGAGCTTAGTTTTGCGTCAGGAGATTTAAGAAAGGCCGCGGCCTGATGTGCCTTGATGGCAACCATGATCAGACATTGCCAGCCATATAAGCGGCGATCCTGGTCTGGATATCTTTGGCCACGGTCTTAGCCGCCCGATTTTCAGCGTCAAGCCGTGCCCGGACATTGGCGTAGGCGGATACAAAGCTCTCATAACCTGCGCGGCCATAGCTATTGCCCTTGAGAACGTCTTTTTTCTTTTTTATATCGCTTAGCGTGAAACTGGCATCAAGATTATAGACCTGTCCCGTGATATCGCCATCTCTCTTGACCAAGGTTGATGAAACGCCTTCGCGGAAGATAACCGTCAGCACGTAAAGCGGCTCATTTGCTTCTTCACCGCCTGTTGTCTGAAATATGATCTCATTGCGGATTTGCTGCCCAACGCGGCCAGGAATCTTTGTTATCTTTATGCTTTTTAAAGATTGACTGAGATCACTACCATCAGCGGTTGGGCCATGCAGCGGGCGAAATCCGTTAGAGCCGCAAGCGCTCAGGACTGGCAAAAAGGCGAGCAGTAGCACTAGACCCGCAAATTTTCTCATGGGGTTCAATCTGGCGGGGCTCAGTGATGAGCGATCTGTGTTTGGCGCTTGATTACGCGGCCTAGACAACGACATTGACAATCCTCTGCGGCACAACGATGATTTTCTTCGGCTGACGCCCGTCCAACGCCCGGATTACCGGCTCTAGCGCCATGGCAGCAGCTTCAGTCTCATCTTTATTGGCGTTTCGGGCTATTTTAAGCTCGGCGCGCCGCTTACCATTAAGCTGTACGGCAATCGTGATCATGTCGTCAACGAGCAATGCCTCTTCTATGGCCGGCCAGGGTTGATCTGTGGCTAGGGTGTTGTATCCAAGTCGCGCCCAGCATTCCTCCGCCAGATGCGGCATCATCGGCGAAATGGCCTGAATCAAGAATTCTGTCGCCTCGCGCAAGGCCCAATCCATACTTAAATATTCAGTGTTATCAGCATGTTGCGCTGAAATCTGGATCGCTGACGACAATATGTTGGTAAATTCATAGATCTGCGCGACGGCCACATTGAAGCGCAGCAGCTCAATATTGCGCGAAACGGCATGAATAGCGCGATGAGCGCGGGCGTGCAGCTCCTGAGCGCAGTCCGACAATTTATCCGGCATCGGTGTATCATGCGCGGCGATCACCTGTTCCGCGTCGTGAATGAGCCGCCACAACCGTTGCGCGAAACGATTGGCGCCCTGAACGCCCTTATCGGTCCATTGCACGTCGCGCTCTGGCGGGCTGTCGGAGAGCATGAACCAGCGCGCGACGTCGGCGCCGTAATGACCGATGATATCGTCCGGGTCCACCACATTGCGCTTGGACTTCGACATTTTCTCAATCGAGCCGATTTTAATCTCATCGCCGCCGTCTAACGCAAAAGCCTTACGGCCCTCTCCTTCGCCCTCAATGCGAATTTCAGACGGGGTGAGCCATTCGGGCTTTTGCGGTGACGGTGCTGATTGGCTTAACGTCGGGCTACGCTCATTCGAACTACGTTCGTATGTCTCGTGAACCACCATGCCTTGCGTAAACAGCGCCTTGAACGGCTCTTGCAGCTTGCCATCCAGATGGCCGGTCTTGGCCATGGCGCGGGTAAAGAAACGCGCATAAAGAAGATGCAGGATCGCATGTTCAATACCGCCAATATACTGGTCCACCGGCAGCCAATAATTAGCCGCTGCTTTATTGGTGGGGGTGTCGGCGTTCGGGTCGGTGAAGCGGGCGAAATACCAGGACGAATCGCAAAATGTATCCATGGTGTCGGTTTCGCGCCGGGCCGCCTTGCCACATGTCGGACAATCGGCCTTGTTCCACGTTGGATGGCGATCGAGCGGGTTGCCGGGTTTGTCGAAGGTGGCGTCGTCCGGCAGTATCACCGGCAGATCTTTGGCGGGAACCGGCACAGCGCCGCACTCATCGCAATGAATGATAGGGATCGGGCAACCCCAATAGCGCTGGCGTGACAGGCCCCAGTCGCGCAGACGGAAATTGGTTTGGCGCTTGCCGACGGGCGCCTTGCCCAGTTTTTGCGCTGACAGCTTATCGGCGATCTTCGCAAAGGCGTCTTTTGGGCGCATACCGTTTAGCTCATGCGAATTGATCATGAGACCATCGCCGGTATAGCTTTCGGTGGTGATCTGATAGCTTTTTGGGTCTTCGTCCTTCGGCATGACAACAGGCGTGACTTTAAGCCCGTATTTATTGGCAAAGTCCAGATCGCGCTGGTCATGTGCCGGGCAACCGAAAATAGCGCCGGTGCCATAGTCCATCAACACGAAATTGGCCACATAGACCGGCACCAGCCAATCTTTATTGAGCGGATGATGCGCTTTCAGCCCGGTATCGAAGCCGCGCATTTCTGCTGTCTCTACCGCTTCTGCAGAGGTCCCCAGCTTGCGGCATTCGTCGCTAAAGTCCGCCAGCTCTTTGTTGGTTTCAGCGGCCACCAGCGCCAGCGGATGATCGGGCGAAATGGCCATGAAGGACGCGCCATAAAGCGTGTCGGGCCGGGTGGTGTAGACCTCCAGCTCATTAAAACCCTTGGGCGCGGTTTTCTTATCGAGCGCCCAGCGCAGCATCATGCCTTCAGATTTGCCGATCCAGTTGGCCTGCATCAACCGCACTTTTTCGGGCCAGTCCTTCAGATCTCCCAGCGCGCGCAAAAGATCGTCGGCAAATTCGGTGATCTTGAAAAACCACTGGGTCAGCTCGCGCTGTTCAACCAGAGCGCCGGAGCGCCAGCCGCGGCCGTCGATTACCTGCTCATTGGCCAGCACCGTATTATCGACCGGGTCCCAATTGACCTTGGAAGATTTACGGTAGATCAGCCCTTCTTGCAGCATATCGAGGAACAGTTTTTGCTGGTGCTGATAATATTCAACATCGCAGGTGGCGAATTCGCGGCTCCAATCGAGCGATAGCCCCATGGATTTGAGCTGCGCGCGCATGGCGGCTATATTGTCATAGGTCCATTTTCCCGGATGCACCTTGTTCTGCATGGCGGCGTTTTCAGCCGGCATCCCAAACGCGTCCCAGCCCATTGGATGCAGCACATTAAAACCCCTGGCGCGCTTATACCGGGCCAGCACATCGCCCATGGCGTAATTGCGCACATGCCCCATATGAATGCGCCCGGAGGGATAGGGGAACATTTCCAGCACATAGCATTTGGGCCGGTCGTCCTCGTTGGAAGCGTTGAATATTCCGCGCTCCTCCCAGACTTTTTGCCAGTGCTGTTCGCATTTTGGCGCGTTATAGCGCTCAATTGGTTCGCCGGATGCTGGGTTGGCTGTAGGTGCGGCGGCAGTGGATGTTGTTTTTGCGGATTTGCCTGCGGTTTGGGCGGCTTTGACTGCGCCGTTCCCGGCCTTTTTCTTGGGTGCCATAGGGCCTGTCGTCTTTCGATATGTGGGTCTGGGGCAAAATATGGGTCTGAGACACTTAAATCGTCTCAATTCCACTAGCGCGCGCCCGGTTTGGCGCATGAGTCCCCAAATGACGACGTGGGTCAAGAGTGCAAGAGCCTGATCGTTTCAAGTGGAAGCGCTTAAGCTTCCAATTGGAACGTGAATCAGCCTCTAAAACAAGAAGTTATAGCACGCCCGAATAACAGAATTGAATCCACCTAAGCCAAACTTGCTCTTGGACAGAATCGGCGATGTTTTCACTCGGTCCTGCCTGGGCGCGCAAAAATCCACCAATCCCGTCCTATAGCGTAAGCCGTTGGCTGTTTTCAAGTCTTTGGCGAAGTCATTTTTCAAGCTGTGTCGCATGTCCAGCAGAACTGCGACGGCTCATTTCTCCGGCAGGGTTCGCGCATAAGCCAGCACATTGACCGCATCGCGCATTCGAAAGGCGCGCAGGGCGACCATTTGTTTGCCGGGAAAACCATTGCGGATCTTGTGCAGGACTTCCCACGGATTGGCCTGTGCCTTGGTGCCGACAAAGGCGGGCGCGGCGGCATTGCCTAGATTGCGGGCCTTGCCGTCAAAGCCATGGCAGATGGCGCACAAATTCTGGAAGATGACCTTGCCCTTCTTGCGGCTGCCGCGCACCGTGCCATTGCGGCGAATATAACGCTCGGTTGCGTGCTGACCGTTGGAGATAAACAGCGCAATCCGGTAAAGAGCATCGTCGGGAATTAACTCTTTGGTGAACCCGTGTTCGCGCTGCCGCAATATCCGCATGATACTGCGCGGATTATCGCCTTGATTGCCGCGAATACCGCTGATACCCGTGCGATGTTT
>JAJRRE010000031.1 GCA_024279745.1 Alphaproteobacteria bacterium | reverse complement strand
GCCAGCAGCACAGCAAACCCCAAAAGGGTCACGTACTTTTTCATAATCTTAGTCTCCCGTTGGTTGGTCACGCGCTTCAATGGCGTGGATCGACAAGACAATGGTTCCCAGGGCCTCCAACAACGTGCCAGCGCTTTGAAGCGCCGCCGTATCTCCCAATCAGGGTCCAAAATCAGCTTGTGCAAGCATGTGCTCGACCCACATTATTCCGTCAGTACCGGCAGGTTGAGCCGCCTCATAAGCTGTTTAAAAACCTAAGGCCGCCAACATGAACCCAAAATGAATACTTGAGCTGGACCCAATCAAAGGTCCGTGTTTTCCCATTCCATACTGCAAAAACTGTTTTCCAAACACACAAGAAGCACAACCCTTGTGAACAACTCGACATGTAAGGTTCCTGTAATCTACCAAATGATAAATGTTTTCTGCGCTTAGGTAGCGGGGAAACAGGCGAACCTAAGGCATTAATGTTCGGCAGCGGGGGCGCCAAAATGCAACGAGACGGGTCAGTGCAAAACGACAGCTTAATCGACTATTATCGCGACACACATGCGACCAGCCTTTACGGCAATACTTCAGTTAAATACATACGTTATCTGCGTCCTTGGATTACTGTGACAAAACCAAAATCAATTTTGGATTATGGCTGCGGTCAGAGTATTTTTCTCGACGTTTTGGGACTTGACGATGATGTCCAGCGCTGGCGCTATGATCCGGCCATTGAAGCATTTTCCAAGAAACCAAAACAGCCGGTTGATTTGCTGATCAATATCGATGTTCTTGAACATATCGAAGAAGATAACCTTGACGCTATTGTGAAAGACATAAGCGCCTCGTGCAAAAATGCGATCCTGGTGATCGATACGGTGCCGGCGGTGCGCACTCTACCCGATGGCCGCAACGTCCATCGCACAATCAAATCGGCAAAGTGGTGGCACGCAAAGCTGCTTAATTATTTCGATGACATTGAACCGATAACGACAACGCGGCGCACACGGGCAGGCTTTAAAACATGGAAAAGCACGCCCCTGGAAAAGCGCAATTATCGACTGCTTCGCGTCAAAGAAAACATCAAATTCTATTATAATTGCCTGCGCGGCCACTGCCAGCCATTTCACGAAACAAGCAGCATTCGATGACAGGTTGCCACTGTTGCGGGGTTTTCACGATCAAGTGCCCTGGGCGCGGGTATCGCGGCTTAATCCTTGGCGACAATAGGGTTGAACTTGTTTAGGCTCTGGTGACACCCCCCGATGTTGCCGGGGCCTTTTTAAGTTCGGCCTGTCGCCAGAACTCCCATTTTCATACCCGTTGGATTATCGCCATGCCGCCGCTTAAAGCCATCAACCTCAGCGACAAATTAGCCTCTTTCACAGATCACTGGTCGCCTAAAATCATCTCAAGCTTCAATGATCATGATATCATGGTGGTCAAGGCTAAGGGCGAATTTGTCTGGCACGCCCATGAAGACACCGATGATTTTTTCCTTGTCTTAAAGGGAAATCTCACGATAGAGACCGAAAACGGCGATGTGCATCTGGGGCCCGGCGATCTTCATGTCGTTCCCAAGGGCGTTCAACATCGCCCCGTTGCCAACGAAGAAGTTCATATTTTGCTCATTGAGCCTGCCGGCACACCTAATACTGGCGACACCGCAACAGCCGCTGAGAAGAAACGGATCTAGCACCGCAATGTATCCTTGTGGGTTTCGCCCAGCGTAGCCGCATCAATTTCGTACACGGCAAAAATTCGATACGGCCCCGGCTCAACCCGGTCAAAAGCGGCGCTTTGCACAAGCTCCATAGCGTGCTCAAATGAGCGCAATAGGCAATACTCATTGGTTTCTACAATTTCGCATAGATGATTGCATGATAGCGGCGAACATTCGGGACGGTATCCGGTTGAGAAACTAACAATGTCAAATCCGCAGAGCTTTTTGTCCGGCGCCGCGACAACATTGCTAGGAAAGTCATCGATCGCATAGGCCGCCCAGCTTTTCTCTCCCTCATCATAGTCCTGGTCATAAACTTCATAATAAAACCAGCTCATGGCACTTACATCGATGACGTTTTGCGACGCGATTTGCTTGATCGTTTGCCAATCATCAAACAACCAATGGCCGTTATGGCGCCAGTAATCCGATAACTCACAAAAGTTTCTCGAAATACAGTCGCTGAGTGAATAAATGTCCTGCACATGCTTCGCGCCCGACAGCCAATCCGGCTTGGTGGCAATCGCTTTGACCATGTATCCAGCTGGCACCATACCGTTGCCCATATTCTGCACGCCTCGTAAGGTTTGTTGCCCAAAAAAAACAATCGATTTTAACAGCAGTCGCGAAAACCCCAAGCTCTTTTACGCCGGTTATGCGCCCATCACCTGTAAGGGGGGTATCGAAGCTTTCGTTCCCCTAATG
The DNA here is from genome assembly GCA_024279745.1 of Alphaproteobacteria bacterium. GTDB lineage: Bacteria > Pseudomonadota > Alphaproteobacteria > Rhizobiales > Hyphomicrobiaceae > JAJRRE01. The sequence goes on along the minus strand of JAJRRE010000031.1, from coordinate 453 downwards.
CTGCTCGCACATCCTTCTACACCCAATTCCCTAGAACGTACCTCTATTCAACACCGTTGGGCCAGCCTATGCTCAACGCCAAAAGCAGCTAGCGCGCACCTGTTCATTGGGCGCCCATCTGCCTCAAGCGCCCCTGTTCGTTCAAAAACCTATGAGATCTGCCATGCAAGACAAACCCGCTGCTTCGCCCCCCGCGCGCCCTGCCGTTACGCGGCTTGCTTTTAATTGGCGCGATCCGTTCGATCTGGACGGACAACTGGCCGAGGACGAGCGCATGATCCAAGACGCGGCACGGCAATTTTGCGACGACAAATTAGCCCCGCGCATTCGCGATGCCTTCCGCAATGAAACCTTCGACCCCAACCTCATGCGCGAGATGGGCGACATGGGATTTCTCGGCCTGACACTACCCGAGGCCTATGGCGGCTCGGCGCAAAGCTATATCGCTTATGG
>JAJRRE010000439.1 GCA_024279745.1 Alphaproteobacteria bacterium | reverse complement strand
GGCCGCTGTCATCGCGTCGATTGAACTGGCGGTGAGCGCTGTGATCAGCGGCCAGGCGAGCGCCGTCGTCACTAACCCTATCGCCAAGCAGACGCTCTATGAAGCGGGGTTTCAACATCCTGGCCATACGGAATTTCTCGCACAATTGGCCGCCCGTCATAATGCGGCTGGCCCTGGCGCACCCCAGGACCAACAACCAGTTTTTCCGGTGATGATGCTGGCCAGCGAAGAGCTGCGCGTTGTTCCCGTTACCGTCCACATTCCGCTAAAAGACGTTGCACCGCTTATTAGCCAGGAGTTAATCATAAAGACTGCGCATATCACACAAGCGGCTTTGCGCCGCGATTTTGGCATTGCCGCGCCGCGCCTGGCCATTGCCGGACTTAACCCTCATGCGGGCGAAGGCGGCAGAATGGGGCGCGAGGACGCCGCCATCATCGCGCCCGCTATTGCCGCGCTCAACGAACAAGGGCTCACCGTAACCGGTCCTCACCCGGCCGACACATTATTTCATGCCAAAGCGCGCACGCGTTATGATGCGGTGATAGCGATGTATCATGATCAGGCATTGATCCCCCTTAAAACATTGGCGTTCGATCAGGGGGTGAATGTGACATTGGGATTACCCTTCACACGCACCTCGCCCGATCATGGCACAGCCTTCGACATTGCCGGCACCGGTACCGCCAGCCCTGCCAGCCTGATGGCCGCATTAGTAATGGCGCGCGATCATGCGGCGCGGATCAACGGCTTACATGCAAGTTGTGCCGGCGCTTCGATCACAAGGAATGAACCGGACACAATTTCAAAAGTCGCATCCGATGTGTGATCCCAAGCATTCCACTACCGCCATTCCCCCGAGCCGGACTGCTGAAAACCCGGCCCAAAACCTCCCCCCGAACCACTCCCCGAATCTGGCCCCGAACTTGGCCCCGGCCTCGCCCCTAAGCCTCCTGCGCGCCTTGCCGCCATTGCGCGATGTGATCCGCCGGCATGGACTGCGCGCCAAAAAAAGTCTTGGCCAAAACTTTATTCTGGACCTCAATCTGACCAGTGCCATTGCCCGCATAGCAGGCCCATTGGAAGGGCGGACGGTCGTGGAAATTGGACCGGGACCTGGCGGTCTGACACGCGGCTTGTTGCTCGAAGGTGCCGCCCATGTGATTACCATTGAACGCGACGAGCGGGTCTTGCCGGCAATTAAAGAAATTGCACTGGCTTGCCCAGGACAGCTGAGCGTTCACAACATGGATGCATTGCAAGCCAACTGGCCGCAATTAATTGCGCAACTGCCGCGCGCACCGGGCGAGCAGACCGTATCGGCCGAGGCGAACAAACCGATCATTTGTGCCAACCTGCCTTATGGGATCGCGACCAAACTTCTGATCGGTTGGTTAAGCACCGACGCCTGGCCGCCCTGGTATGATAAAATGGTGCTGATGTTTCAAAAAGAAGTCGCCGAACGCATTGTCGCAAAGCCGAATTGCAAAGCCTATGGCCGACTTGCAGTAATTTCCCAATGGCGCTCATCGCCGCGCATTGCCATGACGCTGCCGCCTGAGGCTTTTACGCCGGCACCCAAAGTATCCTCTGCGGTTGTTGAATTCATGCCTCGCGCCTTGCCCCCAGCGCATCGTTGCAAGGGCGAAATTTTGGGCGCGGTGACAGCCGCCGCATTCGGGCAACGACGCAAAATGCTACGCACCAGTTTGAAACAATTGACACCGATGCCCGAGTTGCTGTTGCAAAAAGCCGGCATTGATCCCACAGCACGCGCCGAAACGCTCAGCGTTGAAGATTTTGTGTCTTTGGCCGTGGCTTATGACGGCTGACTGTAGCCGTGCATGAGTATCCATCCTAGATCACCGCTGCGTTGCCAGTTGATCATGGTTTCAAATCCTCGATCATCGCATCGACAAAGTCGGGCAACCCGGTTTGGCGCTCGCGCCTGGCCCGCTCGGCATTCAGAATATTGCGCAAGGTCGCCAAACTTTCTTCTATTTCGGAATTGACGACGACATAATCGTACTCATTCCAATGGCTGATTTCCGAAGCCGCCTGCGCCATTCGCCCGGCCACTATATTGGCGGCGTCTTGATTGCGTTTGTAGAGCCGCTCTTCAAGGGAAGCGCCCGAGGGCGGCAATATAAAAACGCGCACAAGATCTTGCAAGACAGCCTGGCTCAATTGTTTGGCGCCCTGCCAATCGATATCGAACAACACATCTGTACCGCGCTCCAGCATTTGCAGAACCGGAGCTCGCGGTGTGCCATAATAATTGCCAAAGACCTTGGCCGATTCCAAAAGCTCACCACGGGCACGCCGTTCAAGATAGGACGGTTCATCGATAAAATAATAGTCAACGCCGTCTTGTTCACCAGGGCGCGGTGGGCGTGTGGTGACGGAAACTGAAAGGTTTAGATTGCGATCTTCTTGCAAAAGACGTTTCGACAAAGTGGTCTTGCCGGCGCCCGAGGGAGACGACAAGACAAACAACAATCCCCGGCGGGCAATTGGCAGTTTGGAATTGGGGGATGGCTTATTCAATATTTTGCACCTGTTCACGCAATTGATCGATCAATGCCTTCATCGCCAAGCCGGACCGGGTAATGGCCGTGTCATTTGATTTGGAACATAATGTATTGGCTTCGCGGTTAAATTCCTGCGCCAGGAAATCAAAGCGCCGCCCCACCGGTTCATTGCTCAAAAGCAACTCGCGCGCCGCCGCAATATGGGCGCTCAAACGTTTCAGTTCTTCTTCAACGTCAAGCTTGGTCGCAAGCAAGGCCGCTTCCAGATAAAGCCGGTTCTCATCCAATGCCGAAGTCTCGGCCAGCAGTTTAGCTACATTTTGGCGGAGCCGGTCACGAATTGCCTCAGGAGTGCGCACAGGCGACGCCGCGACCTTGGCCACCAGTATTTCTATATCATCAATTTGCGTGCCGATCACTCGGTGCAGATGCGCCCCTTCCGCGGCTCGCATATCTGCAATAGCGTTGATGGCCTGTTGCAAGGACACCATGATCGCGCCAACACGCTCGGCTGCAGTCTGATCGCTTTCCTCTTGCTCAGATGCTTCAAGCACACCCTTCATTGTCAGCAAGTCAACTGCGCTGGGCGCTGCGAGCGTTGTCCGCGCTGCGATCAATTCAATAGCACTGAGCATCTGGCTTAAGACCTGCTCATTGACCCGCAGCTGGCTGGTCCCTTCTTCACGCTTCACTTGTAAATTGACAGCGACATTTCCCCGGCCCAGCTGCGTGGACACCTTTTTCCGAATGGCGCTTTCATGCTCTTCGTAACCAGACGGCAACCGCAGCCGTATATCGAGACCGCGCCCATTTACAGAACGTACTTCCCATTGCCAGCTGGTACTCCCCAGCCGTCCTTCAGCCCTGGCAAAGCCGGTCATTGATTTAAGCGTCATAAGTTGTAGTGCCCACACTGTTCGCGTATTTTGCAATCATCTTGCTTTGATTGTGATCGCGCTATCATAGCGCCATGCAAGACCCGGGGGCAAGATTGGCATCTCAGACGCCTGAATTGGGACTAAAGCAGATAGATAGTAATCGGCCTGAACATGCGCGCTCGGAATGTGGCTCAGCGTGAGCGCCAACTTTTGGCATTCTCGCTACAGCTGTGCAAAAACACAACTACCGGGCTGCGCTCCGCCAACAAAACGCCCCACCTCATCCGCCGCTGCGTCAGCGGAATTTCTTGGGCTTGCGGACGGGCAACGGAACAAAGCCACCGGCCGAACCAATTGCCGCCGCCCTTCTGTTTAGCAATTTAAACCGCGGTTTTGCAGATGCGACCGATCCGGTATTCACCGGTGCAACACCGGCCCCGGTTTGAGTTAGCGGGCGTGTTAACGTGACCGGCACAGGAACCGCCGACCCACCGGCACCGTTTTCACCAGACGACGCAGCGCGCGCGGCAGCAGCTGATTTTTGTTTGGCAGCAGCAATCGCGGCCAGTTTTTGCTTGGCCCGCATAGCCCGCTCAATTTTGCGCCAATTACGGACATTGAAATTATGCGCCTTCAGCGTGCTGGCAAAAATATGACCGCCGGTGCCGTTGGCGACAAAATACAGATCATTGGTTTTGGCCGGGTTCAGCGCTGCTTTAATGGCGGCCGCGCCGGGGTTACAAATCGGTGTCGGTGGCAATCTGGGGATCTGGTAGGTGTTGTAGGCCGTTTTGCGATTGAGTTCACTGCGGCGCAGCGGATGGCCGAGTTTGCCCTGCCCGCCGACCAGCCCGTAAATGATGGTTGGGTCCGACTGCAATTTCATTCCCTTACGCAGCCGATTGATAAAGACCGAGCCAACACGTGCGCGCTCCCCATCAATGCCGGTTTCTTTTTCAATGATCGACGCCAGGATCAATGCTTCTTGCTTTGAACGCAAAGGCGTATCGGGATCGCGCGCCTCCCATAACCGATCAAGAACAACTTGCTGCGCGGCGCGCAACCGATTGAGGAAATCAACGCGCGATTTGCCCGGTGCAAAACTATAGGTGTTGGGCAGCAATGTGCCTTCCGGCGGGATTTGCGTAATTTCGCCGCTCATATGTTTGGCACGATTGAGCCGCGCAACCATCTGCTGCGATGTTAAACCTTCAGGCAGAGTAACCCGGTAGGAAACAGCTTTCCCCTTGACCAGTTTATCAACAACGGTACTGATCGAGGAGCGCGCAGAGATCTTATACCGGCCCGCTTTCAGTTTGCTTTGCACGCGTTTGTAATACACGTTGGCAACAAACAGGCGGCTGTCTGAAACTATGCCTTTGCTTTGTAGCAAGCTGGCAATGGCGTTCACACCGCGGCCGCGCGGGACCTGAAATATCATATTGCTCGCAAGAGGACCCGCTTCATCGAATTTCGTTTTAAGCAATATGGCCCCGGCGCCCAGTCCGGCCATCACCAGCAACATCAAAGTCAGCAAACCATTGACGGCGCGCCAAAAGGGGCCCAGGCGGCGGCGCTGCACTTTGGCACGCCGATTGCGCGGCGGGCGTGGCGGTCTTTTGGGTTGCAACTTTTCCGATGGGCTGCGCGCGCGCGCGACCTGATCATTGGGAACGCCCAGGACCATTGTCTGCTCAGAACCAGGATGCGCGGGTGGCGCGCCGCCTGGATGAGACGCACGGCCACCAGAACCTTGCGGTGGCTGCATGGATCGTGGTCTGATTGTACCTTGCTGGCGGCCGCTCATGTTCCGCTCCTTGCTCGCTTCAGCTGACAAAATTGTCATAACGCAGTCAGCTATCAAAACATAGTGACGATGGCTGTTCGAACCGGCCCCGTGGCCACATTCGAATACCATTATTCACCGTTACAGATTGCGCTGCCGATCGACGCGGCAGAGAGGCATGGCATAATTCTGATGGCCGCAAAACAGCGGTTCTGAATTAGCTATCGCGGCAACCATTTATTAGCCAAAACACTATGGCGAAAACACGGGGTGGGGGAACCGATAGCTGGCGGTTCATTAGCATAACCGCATGTGCAAGGGTAGAAACGTCCCCATCCGTGCGCAAGTTTCATTGCAACTGTCTACTATTGGTCACAATGAACACATGGTGTGAATAGGTGGAACACATGGTGCTAATAGTTGTGGTCCCAGCGCCCCGGCCCGCAAACCACAAGGCGGCGGCACCTGCCCCACCAACTGATCATTACTCTAATCGACGTAGAACCAACGACGCATTGGTCCCGCCGAACCCAAATGAATTGGACAGCACTGTATCAATTGTGCGCGGCTTTGCCTCATGGGGAACAAGATCAAACGACGTCTCCACCGATGGATTATCCAGATTTAGCGTTGGTGGGCAGATATTGTCGCGAATCGCCAGGGTTGCAAAGATTGCCTCGATGGCACCGGCAGCGCCGAGCAAGTGGCCGATTGCCGATTTGGTCGAGGACATCGCCAGGGACGACGACGCGCCTTCCAATAACCGCTCAACCGCGCGCAGTTCAATCTCATCGCCCATCGGTGTCGATGTGCCATGGGCGTTGACGTAATCGATGTCGGCTGGCGATATCCCGGCGCGCTTAATAGCCGCGTTCATACAGCGATACGCGCCGTCACCGTCTTCAGCTGGCGCGGTAATGTGATATGCGTCGCCCGACAGACCATAACCGATGACTTCGGCATAAATCGTGGCGCCGCGCTCTTGTGCGCCCTCCAGGGTCTCCAGCACAACCACACCGGCGCCCTCGCCCATCACAAAACCGTCGCGGTCCTTGTCGTAAGGGCGCGAGGCGTCTTTGGGCCGGTCATTGAAATGTGTGGTCAGCGCCCGGGCTGAGCCAAAACCGGCCAGCGCTATGCGGCAAATCGGACTTTCGGCGCCGCCTGCGACCATAATATCAGCGTCTCCCAGCGCCACCAACCGCGCCGCATCGCCAATGGCGTGAGAGCCGGTCGAACAGGCGCTTACGACCGAATGGTTGGGGCCCTTAAGCCCGTGTTTGATCGAGACATAGCCCGATGCCAGATTGATCAGGCGGCCGGGAATAAAGAACGGGCTTACGCGCCGTGGTCCTTTATCGCGCAGCAGCAGGGAGGTTTCGGCAATGCCGTTGAGACCACCAATACCTGAGCCGATGAGCACGCCGGTGCGGCATTTATCCTCTTCGCTTACCGGGTGC
>JAJRRE010000438.1 GCA_024279745.1 Alphaproteobacteria bacterium | reverse complement strand
GGCTATTCCAGAGCCGCCGAAAATGTCATGCCCCATGCCTATAAAGCCGGGACGCAGACCAAAATTCTGGCTAGCCAGTTGCGCGCCATGCCTGACGGCGGCGTTGTTGTTATAGCGCCGCCAACCAATCCTTTTCGCTGTCCTCCAGGGCCCTATGAGCGCACCTGTATGATCGCCCATTATCTGAAAAATCATAAACCGCGTTCCAAGTTGATCTTGATCGACCCAAAGAGAAGTTTCTCAAAGCGCCCCTTATTCATGCAGGCGTTTAACGAAGACTATAAGGGAATTGTGGAGGTCCATCTGACCGACGACATTGATGATCAGGCTATTGCGCGGGTTGATCCCAATACAATGCAGATTGTGACCAAGGCTGGTTTGAAGATCAAAGCGAATGTCGCCAATATCATCCCGCCGCAGCGTGCGGGTGCGATTGCGCGGCTCAGCGGCTGCACCGAGGGAGATTGGTGTCCGGTTGCGGCGGATAATTTTGAATCCACCAAGGTGAAAGATGTTTATGTGATCGGCGATTCGTCGGTTGCTGGCGACATGCCCAAATCGGCGTTCTCTGCCAACTCACAAGCTAAATCCGTTTCCAATGATTTGGAAGCGCAATTGGCCGGCAAGCCAAAATATCCAAGCCGTTATCGCAATACCTGCTGGTCTCTTCTTGGTCCAAAGAACAGCGTCAAGGTGGGCGCCAGCTATGCGCCGCGCGGTGGCAAAGTCAAAGCCGTATCCAAGTTCGTGTCCAAGGGCGAAGAAAATCGCAAAACCCGCATTCGGACTTATAAGGAAAGCGTCGGTTGGTATTCAGGCATCATCGCGGAAGTATTCAATCGCAAGGTTGATCCGCTTTTGTAACGGTACACTTTTTGCCTCGCGGTGCTAGTCTCGCGCGAAAAGCACGAGGCACCTCCGGCGGGGCGCCTAACTGTCGGCGGCGGCCCTTGGCCGCTGGACGCATGAAGCGCCGTAATGTGCCCAAATGGAGAGAGCCAGGCTGAATTTGATGGGGCGGAGCTGTGATGGTCCCGTGGGCTTTGCTGGCAGGCACCACCGGGAGCAACACGACCCGCCGAGTCGTGTTGGAAACGCGCAAGGATAATATTTGGCGCGCTGCCGCAGGGCCCGGACGCCTTTATGCGTCCGATACGGCCCGCGAGGCAAAACAACTGCTGTGATGGATCTGAGTTCTTTGCTATCAGCCCCCCGGCGAACAATGTTCGCCCGGGCCTTAGGCCCGCCCATGCGGAGAGCCCGTGACCAAGGGGAACGATGCGGCTCGTGAGCCAAGAGTGCCCCCGGCGCACAATGTTCGCCCGGGGCTTAGGCCCGCCCATGCGGAGAGCCCGTGACCAAAGGGAACGACACGGCTCGTGAGCCAAGAGTGCCCCATGGCGAACAATGTTCGCCCGGGGCTTAGGCCCGCCCATGCGGAGAGCCCGTGACCAAAGGGAACGATGCGGCTCGTGAGCCAAGAGTGCCCCCGGCGCACAATGTTCGCCCGGGGCTTAGGCCCGCCCATGCGGAGAGCCCGTGACCAAGGGGAACGATACGGCTCGTGAGCCAAGAGTGCCGATCAAGCTAGCTTGTCAGGCCAAGCTAGCCTGTCAGGTTAGCCTGTCAGACTAGTCTGTCTTCTTCGGCGGCGAGGAAGTTGGCGCAACTGATCATGTCTTCGACCAGTTCATATTCGGGCAGGCCGATGCGCCGCCAGTTCGACACGTCGATCCGGTCGATAACTTCAGAATGTTCGCCCGTGCTGCCGCGCGCCTGACAATTGCGCTCCCGGCATAATTTGTCGATCTGGTCAAAGCCGATGGCCTTGATCAATTTGGGCACCAGGATGTGAACGCTGCCGCGCATTCCCGTGCCGATATTGGACGGACAACAGGTCACGGCGCCGAATTTGTCATGCATCATGAAGACATCGTCCTGACCGGTTATGTCGCGTACCTGTTCCTCGATCAATTTTGCACCGGCGCTGAGGCGGGCGAATACGGCTTTGACATCACCGCCCTTTTGCATGGATATGATGCGTAAATGGTCACCCTCATTGACCCAGTTGATGAAGGTTTGGGCGTCATTTAAATAAACGCCGCGTCCATGCGGCCAATGCTCATGATAGCCGCTCGCCGCCTGCATCCGGTCTTTGCCGCGGAACAAGAAATGATCGTCGATCAGGGATTGGCGTTTCTCTTCTGACATGGTGGTGTGCAAGAACAGCTCGCCGGCCAGATCCGATGTTTTGGGAATGCGCGCATAGACTTGTGCCATCAAAGCGGCGACTTCTTCCCGGCTTTCGCGCGACCCGCCGGGGTTCAATGGAAACATCGACAAATTGCGCGCCAGACGAATGCGCGTTGATACTATTTTGTCTTCAGCGCTGGTGCTTAGATCAACGGTGATGCGTGCGGGATCTATGCGCTCAGACGGCGTGCCTTGCAAATCACTGCCCTCTTTCATCGAAAAGCCGGAGTGGTAGTCCTCGATGACGGGATGAAAGAAGTCGGCAAAGTCGTCATAGGATTCTTTATCGCCGGCATGGCAGCCGACAAAACTATCGGGATACATAACGCCGGTATTGATGGCGCGCGCAAGCGTCCATTTTGCTGGGCCGCTGCTGACCACATCTTTATATTTATCCCACACTTCGGCGGTACACATTTGTGCGCAAAGGGATGTGTGCGCGGCGGCGCGGGCGGCGTCCAGTTTGTCGCCGGGATAGTCGTTGCGGGCGAGCGCGTCATCGATTTTCAGATCGTAATCTGGATCATAGCCAGGCTTCTTGCCAAACAACATTTTCATCCCCCAAACGGCGCAGGGTTGGCGCGCCATATTTTTGCACATTACTGCAGATCAGACATTCCTGACCGCTAAGCTGATCATGCTAGAGTATAAGCGGCGATCTTCGCAAGGCGTAACTGTTTGGCTGCTCACCAATATGCAAGGCGGCAGTCGTCAGCGGTCTTGAAAGCTCCGCAATGTTTGTCTGTTCTTCTAACGAAGCCTAGATGATCAGGTCGGCGCAATAAATCGAGGAGACGACAATGGCTGAAATTATCTGCAAACACTGCAAGGCAGCGGTGCAGGTGGGGGAGCGGCACCATTGCGATGCCATGCGCAAAGCAGGGCTACCGTCAAAGGTTGTACCAGTTGATGGCGCCAAGGAAGACGATAGTGATTTTATAATGTCAGCGGCCGTGGGCTATGGAACTGGTAGCGGCCTGCTGGGCACGCTGTTTGGCGGCAATCCGCTGGGCGCGTTGTTCGGTGTGTCGATGAGTGAAGCGGCACAAGATGAGAACGCAGCGGCAGGCGCGCAAGATGGCCAAGCCGAACAGGCACGCCGGGACCAAAGCGATGGTGACGATGAGGCCGAATCAGATCATTCCGACAGCGACAGCGACAGCGACAGCGACAGCGACAGCGACAGCGACAGCGACAGCGACAGCGATGATGATTGATGATGGGGCCGGGGCGCCAGCCTCAAGCGGGTGATGTTAGGTCTGTGCAGGTTCTGCTACGGCGCTCAATCGCGGGCGTAGTCGTCGTCATCGAGCGAGCGTTTACGAACGCGCGGGCCGGTATTTTTCTTGCGTAGCAGTAGAATAATCAGCGCCGGGGGAAAGAAAAAACACCAAGCCGCCCAGGCCGACATATCCAGGCGCTTGGCATAGGCAACAGCAGCACCGATCAGCAACGACAAAATGGCTGCAACGCCCCAAATGGCGACAAAAGTTTCCATAGTCTCGTTTCCTTGACGGTACAGGGGCGCGCAACTGGCCCACAGGTGAAGAATAATGCGCCTGCCTTGTAGCACTTAACATGCGGATCAACTGTGGTTTATTCAAGCTGCATTCGCTCATCCACGCATATTGGTGCGGTAAAACGTTTAAAACCTCGTGAAACCGCGTAGTTGGACGAGGGAAATAGCACTGTTATCGTTAATTCATTATGTCGTTGCACGGCTTTCAAAATCAAAGCCAAGGTCGAGGACGGGGGCGGAATGGGTCAGCGCGCCTATGGAAATCAAATCAACGCCGCTTTGCGCAATGGCGCGCACGGTTTTGAGCGATACGCCGCCCGAGGCTTCGGTGATCAGCCGCCCATCGACCAGTTCAACGGCCTGGCTGAGCTGCTGCGGCGTCATATTGTCGAGCAATACCGCGTCGATCTTTCGGGCATGAGCCAGTATATCGGCCAATTGTTCAAGCGTATCGACTTCGATTTCGATTTTGACCATATGCCCGACACCGGCCCGCGCGGCTTCTATCGCGGGGGTGACGCCGCCGGCGATGGCAATATGATTGTCCTTGATCAGCACTGCATCATAAAGGCCGGCGCGGTGGTTCATACCGCCGCCGATCCGCACCGCATATTTTTCCAGCGCCCGCAGCCCTGGCGTGGTTTTGCGCGTGTCGGCGATGCTGGCCCCGGTGCCGTCAACTGCATCCACATACGCCCGCGTGAGGCTGGCAATACCACTGAGCCGTCCCATGAAGTTGAGGGCCACGCGCTCAGCGGTCAACAAAGCGCGGGCCGGACCGGCAACACGCGCGACTATGGCGCCGGGTTCAACTGGGTCGCCGTCCGCAAGCTGGGGGGTGAAGGTGCATGTCTTATCAACCTGATGGAAGGCCTCGCGGGCCAGCTCAAGACCGGCAATGATACCGGCTTGCCGCGCCGCGATATGGCAAACCGCTTTATGTCCTGCCGGGATGGTCGCATTGGTGGTCAGATCGCCAAGTAGCCCCAGATCTTCGGCCAGTGCCGAGCGCACCGCAGTTTGAACGGTTTGCGGCGCCAGCGAGAAACTCTGAGCGGCGGGTTCTGAGTGAGACATAACTGTTCCCTATCGCGGTTGCGGAAATTGAAATGGGTTCGGTGCGAGCAGTACCGGGGTTGGCAGGGGTAATAGCCGCAATGATTTGAGCTAGCTCGTTGCAGCGTTAAGCTGGCCCAGGGTCATAAAGCTGCGGCTTGCCTGCGCTGGGTCGGGTTCGGGATGATCAACCCGGTAATGGCCGCCGCGACTTTCGTTGCGCAACAGGGCGGCCACGGTGATAAAGCGCGCGGCAAGGGTCATGTTGACAAGCTCGATGTCATCGCCGGCCATGGCGTCGATCCTGACAATAGCGGCAAGAGCGGTGCGCAAACCTTCATCAGCGCGCTCAACGCCGACATGGTCCTGCATGGCGCGGCGCAGCTCGGCAATGGCATCAGTGCGCTGGTCGGCGGGGAGCCTGGTGGCATCTGCAAGCGGCGTTAATTCGGCGCGCGGTGTGTTTTGATTGGTGAATGTTTTTTCAATGTCTTCAGCCACGCGCGCGCCAAATACCACCGCCTCCAGTAGTGAGTTCGACGCCAGCCGGTTGGCACCGTGCAGGCCCGTCGAGGTAACCTCACCGCATGCCCAAAGACCGGCAATGCTGGCGCGGCCATGGGCGTCGGTGGCGATACCGCCCATATGGTAATGTTCCGCCGGAGCGACAGGAATAGGCTGCGTTACCGGATCGATATTCGCATCCTTGCAGCGCTGGTAAACGGTTGGGTAATGTTCAGCGAACGCAGCGCCAATGGCGTCGCGGCAATCGAGGAAGGCGCCGCGCCCGGCCTGAATTTCGCGAAAGACGCCGCGTGCCACGATATCGCGGGGCCCGAGTTCGGCGTCCTCATGTTGGCCGCGCAAAAACCTGACGCCGTCATTGTTAATGAGCACGGCGCCTTCACCACGCAACGCTTCGGTCGCCAGCGGGGCGGGATCAAGACCGGCGTCGATGGCGGTGGGGTGAAATTGCACGAATTCAGCGTCGGCAATGGTCGCTCCGGCGCGCGCTGCCATGGCCAATGCATCGCCGCGCGCATAGGGCGGGTTGGTGGTGACGCCGTAGAGATAGCCGATACCGCCGGTGGCCAGAACGATGCTGTGTGCGGCCAGGTGAAACCGTTTGTCGATGCCGGGCGGCGGGGCGTTGTCTTTGGCCGCTTGATTGGCAGTGAGACAAACGCCGTTGACCGCGCCGTGATTATCCAGCGTCAGATCGTGAGCTTCATAGCCTTCCAACACGCGAATAGACGGCGCCGCGCGTACCGATGCAATCAGGGCCTGCATGATGGCCCGGCCGGCGCCGTCACCGGCAACCCGCACAATGCGTTTGGCACTATGTGCCGCTTCGCGCGATAATAAATAATGGCCCTCAAGGTCGCGATCAAACGGGACGCCGTAGCGCAACAGGTCGGCAATGCGCGCCGGTGCTTCGTGTGCCGTCAGCGTGGCAATGGTCTCATCAACAATGCCGGCCCCCGCTTCGATTGTGTCACGGCAATGCGCCTCAGCGCTGTCGCCCTGGCCAACAGCGGCGGCAATGCCGCCCTGAGCCCAGGCGCTGGATGCTCCTTTGCCCAATGGCGCCGCTGCAATCACGGTGACCGGGAGCGGGGCGAGTTTCAATGCCGTGAACAGGCCGGCCAGCCCGGCGCCGATAATTACGATGTCGCCAGCCGATGAGTTTCGCGAAGCTTGAGCAGCGCTGTTTGCAATGTCACTCATAAGAACCTGTGGAACCTGGCTGGGAAAGTTAGTTTCATTAAACCGGCACATGATTGGATCGTGGTGGCATGATAAGCTGATTATGATGAAGGGGAGAGACCGTTTGCCTCTCCCCTCACTTGAAACTGGGTGCCGAACGAGCGCCGCGAATTGCACCGTGGAATCTGCAATCTTCTATTCTCTGGCGGCATTCCGGGCCCGCGGTGTCAGTTTTTAAGATTGACCATCCGCTCAACGGCACGGCGCGCTCTGGCCGCAACGCCCGGTTCAATGGTGACTTCATTGCGCATATAAACCAGGCTTTCCAAAATATTTTGCAAGCTGATGCGCTTCATATGCGGGCACAAATTACACGGCTTGATGAATTGCGTTTCTGGCACTTCAGCCGACACATTGGCGCTCATCGAGCATTCTGTCACCAGCACAACTTTGGGCGGCTTGTTGGTTTTGACCCAATCGATCATGCCCTTGGTCGAGCCGGTAAAGTCGGCCGCTGCAATGACGTCGGGCGGACATTCCGGATGCGCGATAATCTTGATGCTATCATCTTTGCCGCGCAGCTCATTCAGCTCCTCGCCGGTGAACTTCTCATGCACTTCGCAGCGCCCCTTCCAGGCGATGATTTCCACGTCGGTTTTGGTCTGCACATATTTGGCCAGGAATTCATCGGGGATCAGCAGCACGCGGCTGCTGCCAAGGCTCTCTACAACTTGCACGGCATTGGCCGAGGTGCAGGTGATGTCGCATTCAGCTTTCACCGCCGCCGACGTGTTGACATAGGTGACAATCGGCACGCCAGGATAGGCATCGCGCAGGGCGCGCACGTCCTCGGCGGTAATCGAGGCGGCCAGCGAGCAGCCCGCTTCCATGTCCGGGATAAGAATGGTCTTGTCCGGGTTCATCAGCTTGGAGGTCTCGGCCATGAAATGCACGCCCGCCTGCACGATCACATCGGCATCGGTTCGGCCCGCTTCAATCGCCAATTGCAAGCTGTCGCCTTTGTAATCGCCAACGCAATGGAAGATTTCCGGCGTCATATAGTTATGCGCCAAGATGACGGCGTTGCGCTTGACCTTCAATTCATTGATGGCTTTGACCAATGGTGCGAATTGCATCCATTCAATGGGCGTGACAACGTCCTTCACCTGTTGATACATCGGCTCCATTTCCCGCGCGAGCTCAGGCGTGAACGCCAGCTCAGGCATGGCAATGGGGTCGAATTTACGGGGCGCAGAGCGATGGGTTTGCGCGCCCTCACGCTTAATGGTTTCCAACAAGGTCATGATACGCCCTCCAAAATGGTGGTTGTTGTAAGCTAGTCAGGCCAAACGACTTATGCTGCCTCAACTGAAATTACGACTTACAGAGATGGTCGCAATGCGGTCGAGGTTGCCTAATACTCAAAATGAGTATATGGTGGGCCTGAAAACAACCGACAAAAGCCGGATGTGCCGTAGTCATAGGGATTACGGCGTTGCTAGTAGATATATAGTCAAACTTGATGGCAATTTCCAGACGAGATTTGGAATTTGGCCGGTTTAACGATGTTCAACACGGGTTAAGCGTAGTTGAGGCGCTTAAATCCCAAATCTGAACCCGCCCGAGCCCGTCTGTTTGTTTCTCTTCTTCTCGCGCAGGGCCCGCCCCGATGACCGGGCTATTGGTCTGGTGGAATTTTGCTTTGGCGGAGGTCCTGTTGGCGCCGCGGGCGGATGTTGCTGCCCTGTTGCCAAACGCAACCGACGGTCAACAAGAGCCGCACTGATGGCTGTTGACCCGTAAATGCCAACCATAATGTTTTCGGCCAAGGCGCCTAGTGCCGCCCTGGCTTCAAACGCACGCCAGGAGCCGGGCGCTCCATTACCACTTCACGGCGGAAGCGGAACAGTTTTGCCGGGCGCCCACCAGTGCGGGTTTTCACGCCGCCGGTGTTTTCGACCAGTTTTGAACTTTCGACCAGCCGCCGGAAATTCTGCTTGTGTAGTTGTGGTCCCAAAATAGCTTCCACGGTTTTTTGCAACTCAAACAGCGTGAACTCGCGGTCGACCAACTCAAAGATGACCGGGCGATATTTGATCTTGGCGCGCAGTCGGCCAATCGCCATCGCCAGAATGCGCCGGTGGTCAAAACGCATAGGCAATCCAAGCCGCGGAAGCTCGCCCCAGGCCATGGCGTGACCCTGGCCATCGCGCACCGCTTCTTCAACCAGTCCGGCTTCATATAAAAGCTCGTAGCGGTCAAGTACGCGCTCTTCATCCCAACCCGCAGCATCCAGGCCAAAACATATCCGCACGCGATCTTCGTTGGTGCCCGCTGCGCTTGTTTGCTGTGAACTGGAGGTCTGTTTTGCCCATTTTTGTAAGCGCGGCACAATCTCATTCTTCAAGATGTCCGGTGCACCCTTGCGCCAGTTCTCCCAGGGGAAATAACGATACCAGTTTTGCCAATGGTTCTGTTCTTCATTGACGATATCTGTGGCACTCTTGGAGTCTGAGATCGCCAGATAACCGATTGATACGATATGAGGCGAAGTGTCGCCCAGCTGCGCCAGACGGCCACGATCGCCAAAAGTATAAAGCTGCTCGGCAAAGCCAAGATCGATATGAGTGTGCTCGGCGACCCATGAGCGCAGCCCGATTTCCAGTGTGCGGTGATTAACCGGCGAGAACGGCCCCGATGGCAAAGCTTCCGTCTGGTCGCGCTCATCCGGCTGCGGTTTGACGACAAGTACAACCGGCTCATAGTTATGAACGGCGACAATTGCTGCGCTGAGACCGATCTCAACAGCAGGTTCTGAAGTGGTAATGTCAGAATGCATGTGATTTGGATCGTCCATTATGGTGGATCTC
>JAJRRE010000437.1 GCA_024279745.1 Alphaproteobacteria bacterium | reverse complement strand
GCCGTTTGCCTGAAATGCCAGCGCCAGATTGACAGCAACGGTTGATTTGCCGACGCCGCCCTTGCCCGAAGCCACAGCAACAATATGCTTGACGCCCGGCACGCCGGCGGCGGCTGGACCAGCAGGTTCGATAGATTTGGGGCCAGTCGGCGCAGCGCCGTTTTGCGCCCGTGCCTGAGCCACGCGAGAGCTTTCGGGAGGCGAGCCACCGGACCCTCCAGCCGCTTCAGCAGTTAAGACTGCCGTGACACCGCTGGCTTTGGTCATTTCCTTGACCACCTGCTCGGCAGCCTGGCGCATGGGCTCTAGTTCTTCTGCTCGTTTGGGGTCAATGGTGATGGAAAAATAGGCGTGATCGTCCTTGATCACAACTTCCGAAACCAGTCCCAATTCGACAATATTGCCGTCCATATTCGGGCCTTTGACCCGTTGCAACGCGTTCAGAACCTGCTCTTTTTCTACTGACATATCTTGACTTTCTCTCGCACTCACACGCCCTTTGGCGCCGTTTGGCGCATTGGGCTAGCTTCATAGTGTTGGTAAATTGTTCTTGGGCAATCTGTCACAAAATAAAAACAAAGTCACCCACTCGGGTATTAGAAAAAGAGCGGCATTTCATCACCATCAATCGGCACTTTGACACCCGCGATGAGCGCCTTGGCAATTGGCAGCAATCAGCTTTCGCCTAGACGCCGCCTCAGACACTATTGGCGCGTCAATGCTCTGCGTAAGCCCTTAATTTAAGCTACCTGCCAGCTGGCTCTAACGCGCTCAGCGATTGATTACTTCCGATTGAAAGGCATCCATGCCCAATTCGGCGACCTGAGACCATAAATATTGATCGGCGCGAAACTGGTGCCAATTGTCAAAGACCTTCTTAAAGCCGGCATTGGTCGACGCGGTTTGCGCATAGCTCTTTTCAGCCGCGTCAAAAGCGGCCATCATGATCTCCTTGGGGAAGGCGCGTAATTGCACGCCTTTGCGCAACATGCGTTTCAATGCGGCGGGGTTTTTGGCGTCATAGCGCGCCAGCATCACCGCATTGGCAGCCTGTCCAGCCCCTTGCAATACCGTTTGATAAAATTTGGGCAAGGTGTCCCATTTTGCACGATTGATGAACATGTGCAGCATTGGTCCAGGCGCCCACCAGCCGGGATAATAATAATTCTTGGTTGCTTTATACAGCTCCAGTTTTTCATCGTCATAAGGCCCGACCCATTCGATTGCATCCAGACGCCCACTCTTAAAGGCCTTGACGACGTCGGCGCTTTCAGTGACTTGTGGATCAAGTCCCAGCTCTTTCATGATCTTGGTCGCATAGCCGCTGCTTAATAGCTTTTTGCCATTGAGTTGTTTGAGCGTTTTGATCTCATCGCGCCACCAGCCGCCCATTTGGCAACCGGTACTGCCAGCTGGAATAGCATAAATATTGTGCTTGGCGTAAAAACTGTCCATCAGTTCAGCGCCGCCGCCCTCCAAAACCCAGGCATTCATCTGCCGACTATTAAGGCCGAAGGGTAATCCACCACCCAGTGCAAATGTCGGGTCTTTGGTCCAATAAAAGCCGGATGAGGTATGCGCAATTTCCACTTTGCCTTTGGTCACGGCTGTCGCTGCATCCAGTTTCTTGCCGAGTGACGTCTTGGGCACAATTTTTATATTGAAGCGGTTGTCGCTGGCTTCGGCGACGAACTTGACAAAGACACGCGCCACATCTTGGATAATTTCCAGGCTGCCGGGGAAACTGGAAACCAATTGCCACGATAATTCAGGATTACCCTTGGCCACGGCCGGGGCACTCATCTGTGCCGCCAACACCATACCGCCACTGCCTACAACCGCGCCGCGCGCCGCGCCACCCAAGAAGCTCCGACGGCTGATCTCATCTGTCATATGGTGCTTATCCTTCCCACATTTTCAATTTTCGTCTCTTTCGTCGCCAAACACGCCGCGTTTTGGGATCATTGGTCAAAGTCAGGGCAGACAAACCCATATTCCTATTACGATAGCTCACAATGCAAGACGAAGCGTGCCAAAGTAAAGGGCCAAACAAAGACAATCCAAGTACCAACGCGGTCACCAATATGACCGACTATTAGCGCCTTCCTCTCGCCATTAGTATTACAGTGGGGCGGTTCTTGAAAAAAAACAACGAAACAGTGATGCGCGCGAAATGCGGAACGCGCTATAGTCAAGCGGTTGCATCTGTTGATGAGTGCGACGCTGCTGAACGGGTGCTGCTCCAGTCAGCAGTGGCGCGAGCAAAGGCACGAGGTCCCATGCCAGATTCCATGCCAAATTCCATAAAAGAATTTCACGTCGCTCCTACCCCCGACGATCCGGCCCTGTCTGTTAGGGTATCGGGGATCGATCATGAGCAAAACACCGTTGAGACTGCTGTGGTCACGGAGAAGCCATTGACGTTATTTCTCAATGGCCGGGAAATCCTGACCATGATGACCATTGGCGATCATGTCGATCTGCTCGCCGTGGGATATTTGTTCAATCAAAATATGCTGCAGGCCGATGACGAAATCACCGCCATAGACTATGACGCAGACATTGAAACCATTGTCGTGCGCACGAAGCGCGAAACCGACTATGAAGATAAATTAAAGAAAAGAGTGCAAACTTCAGGCTGCGCGCAAGGCACAATTTTTGGCGATCTGATGGAAGAGTTCGACCAGATCGCGCTGGCCTCCAACGCCACCATAAAAACCTCCTGGCTTTATGCGCTGACCAAAAAGATCAACACCGTGCCGTCGCTCTATCTCAAGGCCGGAGCAATCCATGGCTGCGTTCTATGCCGGGGCGACGAGCCGCTGGTTTACATGGAAGATGTCGGGCGCCATAATGCGGTTGATAAGATCGCCGGTTATATGTTCATGAACAAGATCTCACCAGACGATAAAATGTTCTACACGACTGGCCGGCTGACCTCGGAAATGGTCATCAAGACTGTGAAAATGCGCATTCCAATTTTGCTGTCCCGCTCCGGCTTTACCGCCTGGGGGGTAGATCTGGCACGGAAGGCCCATCTAACCTTGATCGGCCGGGCGCGCGGCAAACGCTTTATTGCCCTGGCGGGAACCCAGCGCCTTGTCTTTGACGCCGACCACAACACCATTGCACCTGAAGACGCTAAACACAGTCGCAAGGCCGGCGCCTGAACAGCGCGATGGTCCGCCAGCGTTCGGGGCGCCTCAATGAATATTTAGCGAACCTGATACACCTAATCGGCTGCAGCAGTCGTTTGCTATGATCCTGCCGCGACCATAGGAAACTGCTTCGCCGGCCGCGCCCACTTGCCTTAGCCCTGCGCATGCGCAAAAATCCCGGCCAATGAGTTTTATACCACCTTCTTTCATGTCCAGCAGGAGACAGTCGCCATGCCGCAGTCCAGATCATTTTTTGCAACCAGAAGTTTGGGCGTCTTTATCGCCGCTGCGATGATGATCGTGGGGTTCTCAGTTTCAGCCCAGGCACGATGTGATGAGGGCGAATTGGAGCGCTTCTTGCGCAACCGCGCGTTCACATTATCGGCCGATCGCAAAATTGATCTTTATGCCCGCAAAATCATTCGCTATTACGGCGATCGCAATCGCTCGCGCCGCCAGGTCTTACGCGCCATGCGCAATTGGGAAGATCGCTGGCCGGACCGGATTTATAAATTCATCCGGATCGCCGATTTTGCTGAAACCGAAGAAGGCGATGCGTGCCGTGTGACCTTCGACTATAAATTCATCGCCTACGATCCCAATCGCGATAAGACCAGCGCCGGGATCGGCCGCACCACCTTGATCCTGGCGGAGACCGGCAATGATTACGCCATGAAGATCATTGCCGAATATGGCAAAGTACGCTGCCGGGGATTGAGCAAATTCGCTCGCAGCCGCTGCTGAAGCCCGGCCTCACCGGCCCCCAAAGGCGTCAGCAAGCTGAAGGACCGCACGAATGAGTAACGGTACATCATTATTTGTTTAGCCCTTTGGCCTGAGCCGATCAGGCACGTAACGCGGATCGAAATCATAGCGGCTGAGCGGTTCGCTATGAATGGGATCGATCAGCGCCCGGTCCTTGAAATAGGCCCAGACATTGGCATGAATATCGCGGTTAAGGCCGTCCACGTCGATCACTTTGCGGCTATAACCATGTGGTTTGCCGAGGGATTCAAGTTCGTCCAACGACGCCAATCCCTCATCGTTCACCTTGTAAAGCTCGCCGCTCACCCGGTAGCCCCGCCCCGGCTCAGGTAGCATCTGAATTGAATACCACGGCCCTCCGATCAGCAGCGGGAATGCCAGCACCGTTCGGCAAGGCCCAAGACATTCAACGTTGCACATCCACGGTTTATGGTTTGGAAAGCCGCGCTTCAATGTGCCGTAAATGAAAACTTTATGTGTCACGGCGCGTCATCTGCTCCCCTTAGCTCATCCTTCAATGCAACTCCTTTGGCCATATTTCATTGCCGCATTGGCAAGCTGCGACAGCCACCGCGATGTCCAAACAAGCAGGCCAGCTCACGCGAGTGTGACCAACTGTTCTCAAAATAATCCCATCATTGTTGCAATAAAACCAACCTGTTGCCGTTCCACCGCACCAGTGGTAAAAAAGACCAAACTAAGGCACACAAAACCACACAAATTGCGCCAATCACTGTATGGATAACGCTGCACTTTTCAAAATAATAAGAGGTTATCCATGCGCAGACTTTTCGTGCTCCTTGCTGTATTCACCGGCTTTTTTGCAAGCCTATCGGTCGCCCAAGCCAAGGTGGTTGCCGAAGTCGACCTACCCAGCCAGACCATGAGCGTCTTTGTCAACGGCTCGCTCAAGCATCGCTGGAAAATTTCTACGGCACGCAAGGGATATGTAACACCGACCGGCAATTACCGGCCAAAACGCATGCACACCATGTGGCGGTCACGCAAATACAATAATTCGCCCATGCCTTATTCGGTGTTCTTCCGCGGCGGTTACGCCATTCACGGCACCAATGCCGTACGCAAATTGGGAACGCCGGCGTCTCATGGTTGTATCCGCCT
>JAJRRE010000436.1 GCA_024279745.1 Alphaproteobacteria bacterium | reverse complement strand
GCAGGCGGTCGAATATTATATGAAGCTGCCGGACCACATCGAGCAGCGCACGGTGATTGCCGTCGACCCGATGCTGGCAACGGGTAATTCAATCATTTACGCCATCACGCGGCTGAAAGAATCGGGCGCGAAAGATATTCGCCTGATGTGTTTGCTGGCGGCGCCTGAGGGCATTGCTGCGTTGGCCAAAGCTCATCCCGATGTGCGGCTCTATACAGCAGCCGTGGATGAGAAGCTCAACGACATCGGCTATATCGTGCCAGGGCTTGGTGATGCGGGTGACCGGATGTTCGGCACAAAGTAGCGGATTGCTGCTCACCCGTTAATCACGACCGGCCCGTTCGCGCCACAAGAGATATAGACCCGATGAAATAACAATGCTGGCGCCGGCCAGGGTCCAGCCGTCGGGCAAATCGCCAAACACCGTGTAGCCGAGCACCGAATTGGACAACAGGGCGATGTAGACGAACGGCGCGACAATCGAGGCGGGGGCGAGCCGGTTGGCCAGAATGAAGAAATAATGCCCGATGCCGCCCCACAACCCCAATGACGCCAGCAACAGCCAGATGAACCAGGACTGCGGCCAGACCCATTGCGCGATGGCAAAGGGCGCGACCAGCACCAGACCGGCCAGCATCGAATAGAGCAAAGTGGTATTGGGGCCGTCGAATGCCGACAGATGGCGGGTGCTGAGGGAAAAGCACGCATAGCTGAGCATGGCGCCAATCGACAGCGCAAAGGCCGGATGGACGTCGATCAGCCCCGGGCGCACAGCCACCAGGATGCCGAAAAACCCAACCAGAATCGCTATCATACGCCGCCATCCAACCCATTCGCCAAGCACCGGCCCGGCCAGCAGCGCAATGGCCAGCGGGGTCAGAAAAAAGATGGTCGTGGTCTGGTCAAGCCGCAGATATTGCAACGCCAGAAAATTAAACACGGTGGCGCCAAGCAGCAATAAGGAGCGGATCAGCTGCAAGGCCAAATGTGTTGTGCGCAGGTGGCGCGGAATGGTCAGCGGGCCAAAGGCGATCATGACCAAAATAAGCTGGCTGAAAAAACGCACCCAAACAACTTGCATGGTTGGAAGTTGCGCAACCGTGCCCAGATACTTCGCCGTGGTATCCAGGAGGCCAAACATGGAGACGGCCAGGCACATCAGGCCTATGGCTTTCAGCCGCTGCGCGCGCGCCGCCTGTGAGCCCGCTGGAGGGGGTGGCGGAGCCGCAGAAGTGGAAGAAGTTGAGGCAGCGACAGTGGCCGTAGCAGTGGCCGTGTGGGAGCCTGTAGAGGGCTGCGTGGGTGAGGCGCCGCTGGACTTAAGCATGTGATTTTCCATATGAGCCCGATGTTTCAGGCAAAATTGCGGAAGTAATTCTTGGCCAGCAGGCTGGGGCCCAATGTCCGGCGCGTCAAGCACAAGTGACGGGGGATGGATGGTTTAATTTTATGCACTGACGAACTAAAATGTAGTTTGGCAAGCTTGCCCCTTGCCAAAGACCACAAAGCATGAGAAAAGCCCCGCTACTTACAAGGATTTGGGCACGTAGCTCAGCGGTAGAGCATCCGACTTTTAATCGGACGGTCGAAGGTTCGATCCCTTCCGTGCCCACCAAATCCCCGCCCATCTCAGTATTGAATTATCTTATTGCTTCAGCGGCTTTGCGGATCTTCGTGTTAAATCGCATGAGGCCTGACTTTGGCATAAATTGCAATGAATTTATAAGCTTAGCAGTTGCCAACAGCTCAAAAATAATTGGCCGCAACCTGATTGTCGCCCCATAAGGGTCATTATAATAGCGCCAAGGCCGCAATGAAGCAGCGATGCTCCGATTGCAGGCCGAGCGCTGTTGGCCTTGTGGGCAAACAGATATGGCTGACAGTCTCATCCTCTTGGAAACGGGTCCTTCACGGGCTCAATCAAAAGAATGGAAGGAGACGTGCAATGACAGATAAAATAATGGCGGTGGCGGCACCAGAAGCGGGGCTTGCTCGGCCAACTGTGCGCGAAATCAGTTTTGCGGACTTGAAAGACGCATTGGCGCGCGGGCTTGACGATTTCAAGGCCAAGCCCAGCCATATTGTGATGCTGGTTATCATCTATCCAATATTGGGCGTGTTGCTGTATCGGGCCGTGATCGGGGCTGATTTATTGCCACTGGTCTTTCCGTTGATTACCGGGTTTGCCCTGATCGGGCCGCTGGCGGCGATCGGCCTTTATGAACTCAGCCGGGTGCGTGAACAAGGCGATGAAATCAAATGGTCGGCAACCAAGGGGGTCTTGCGCTCCTCGACGATATTGCCAATCCTGGCTTTGGCAATTTTGCAAATGACCATCTATTTAGCCTGGCTTTGGGCGGCCTGGGGCATCTACAAGTTGAACTTTGGTGAGGTCCTGCCAGGGTCTTTCGCTGATTTGTCGTCAATGGTCCTGACCACACCTGCCGGCTGGTGGTTGATGGCAAGCGGTTGCGGGATCGGCTTCATATTCGCTACCGTGGTGCTGGCAATCAGTGCGATCTCGTTTCCCATGTTGATCGACGGCGTTACTAATCCAGCGCTGGCCTTGTCGACTTCGGTACGTGCCGTTATGGCCAACCCAATTGTCATGGCAGCGTGGGGAATAATTGTTGCAGTGCTATTGTTTGTTGGCAGCTTGCCGTTCTTCCTGGGGCTGGCTTTTGTGATGCCGATCCTGGGTCATGCAACCTGGCATCTTTATCGCAAGATTGTTGTGTTGTGAGGTTTTAACTGGCTTGCTCTTTTTGACCTCGCGGCGCACTCTTGTTTTGCCTCACGCTGCTGATCCACGCTGAAGCGTGGGCAGCTCCGGCGGGGCGGGCCATAGGGCCCGGGGCTGCGCTTGCAGCCCGGTCGCAGTCGCGACACAGCTTGCTCAGGCGTGAAGGCGGGGCAGGAGCCGAGGAGGCGGAGCTGTGAGGGAACTGTGGTCTTTGCTATCCTGCACCCCGGCGAACAATGTTCGCCCGGCGCTTATGCGCCGCGCCTCGCAGTGCCCGCCTGCGCGTAACCCGTTGAGACTTCGCCGGGCTCTTTGCAAGGCAGGCGGATCAGCACGTGAGAGAGATCAAAAACTCACACCACCCACTCCCTTCTCAGGATACCTCACCCGCGCCTGTCGTCGATGATTTTGCCGTCATTAGCCAGTGAGCCAGGTGCAACCAGCTCAACTGTGCCGCTGAGGCTGGTTACATTTTGCAAGGCCTCATTCAGGCGGCCGCTGAGCGCCTCGTTGGGCGCGCCGGCAGCGGCGTGTTCGGCGTGCAGGGTCATGACATCGCGCTCGCCCTCGCGGGTTACAATAAGGCGCAGACGGCCCAGCTCGGGGAACCGCCTGGCCAGCTCGTTGATCTGTTCGGGGCGCACAAACATACCCTTGATCTTGGTCGCCTGATCGGCACGGCCCAGCCAGCCCTTGATGCGCTTGCTTGTACGCCCGCATGACGAGAGGCCCGGCAGAACAGCGGACAGATCGCCGGTCGCCAGGCGGATCATGGGATAATCGCGATTGAACGAGGTGACGACCACTTCGCCGACATCGCCGTCGGGGACAGGCTCGCCGCTGCCTGGTTTAACGATCTCAACAATGACGCCTTCGTCAACAATCATGCCGTCCAGGGGCGCCCCGTCCGCGCCCGCGCTTTCATAGGCGATCACGCCCAGATCAGCAGTGGCATAAGTTTGCAGCACGTCGATCCCGCGCGATTTATATTCGTCGCGCAGGGAAGGAAACAGTGGACCGCCGGAGACCGAAGCGCGTTTGACGGCGCTCATATCAATGCCCGCTTCTGCTGCCTTATCGAGCAGGATTTTAAGATAGTCCGGCACGCCGACATAGGCTGTGGGTCTGAATTGTTTGAGCGCCGCCAGTTGCTGTTCGCTGGGCGCGGTGCCGGCGGGAATAATCAGGCAACCAAGCGCGCGGGCGCCGGCATCAAGGATCCAGCCGCCCGGCGTTAAGTGATAAGAGAAGGTGTTGTGAACCACGTCAGTTTCACGAAACCCGGCGGCATAAAGCGCGCGGGCGGCGCGCCACCAGTCTTCGCCGCTACCTTCAGGTTCAAAGAGCGGGCCCGGCGACATGAAGGCGCGGCCCAAACGGCCCGCCTCTGTAGTAGCAAAGCCGCCAAAGGGCGGGGCGACGGATTGGGCGGCTTGCAGCGCTGATTTGCGCAGGACGGGCAGAGTGCTTAGCGCGGCGCGCGAGGTAATGGCAGCCGGATCATGGCCCGATAGATGCGCGGCCCAGGCAGGCGCCGCAGCAATGGCATGGGCGAGCAGCCCCGGCAGCAGATTAAACTGGGAGGCTTCGCGCGCGCCCGGCTCGCGGGTTTCCAACTGGTCGAAATGGGTGGTTGTGGTGGTCATCGTGTTATCCGTCAATACTGTTGTAACTGGCGTTTCCTAGTTTTAACGCTGCCCCTCACCCCAACCCTCTCCCCATGACTAAAATGCCATGGGGAGAGGGGGCCAAACACGGATATATTGTTGCGTTCATGCCTCAATTGTTGGTCAATGCTGGCGGAGCAAATATGGTTTAATTCATCAGATTGTTTAGGCCAGCCAGCGCTTGCGGCGTTTATAATGTTTCACCTCACGGAAAGAGCGTCGGTTAGCGCCCGATACGCCAAGGTAGAATTCCTTGACATCTTCGTTCTCGCGCAGGGACGCACCGTCGCCGTCGAGCACCACGCGGCCGTTTTCCAGAATATAACCGAATGTGGCATAGCGCAGGGCGATATTGGTGTTTTGTTCGGCCAGGAGAAAGCTGACCCCCTGTTCGCGGTTGACCCGCGCGACGATCTCAAAAATTAGCTCGACCAGTTGCGGCGCCAGGCCCATCGACGGCTCGTCCAGCAGGATCATTTTCGGCCGGGACATAAGGGCGCGGCCAATGGCGCACATTTGCTGCTCGCCGCCGGAGATGTACCCGGCCAGAGATTTGCGCCGCTCCTTCAGCCGCGGGAAATAATCATAGACCATTTCGATATCGCGCTTGATGGCGGCATTACCGTCGCGGCGGGTGTAGGCGCCGGTTAATAAATTCTCTTCGACATCCAGATGTTCAAAGCAGTGGCGCCCTTCCATCACCTGAATGCAGCCGCGCTTGACCAACTCATTCGGGCTGAGTTTATCGACGCGCTTGCCTTCAAATTCGATTGTACCCTTGGTGACATCGCCGCGCTCAGAGTGCAGCAGGTTTGAGATGGCTTTCAAAGTCGTGGTTTTGCCGGCGCCATTCGCGCCCAGGATGGCAACAATGCCGCCCTTCGGGACTTCTAATGACACGCCTTTCAGGACCAATATGACATGGTCATAGATCACTTCGATATTGTTGACGGCCAAAATGGTCTCGGCCGGTGCCGCAGCTTTGGGCGTCTTTGTTTGCTTGTCGGCAGCGTGAGGCGTGGTGGTCATGAAGTGGTCCGGTTGTCGGTCGTGAATATATGTGTGTGCGCGTGGACTGGTGTGAGTGATTTTATCTCTTGTCCCCTCTCCCCCGTAAGAGCGGGGAGAGGGGCAAGAGTAGGCAAGATCGTGCAATCGCGCCTAGCTACACTTCTGGGTCTTCCAGCCTTTTTTGTCGGCGACATATTTATTCGCAGCCGCTTCGAGCAGCGCGCGAACCTTGTCCTTCATCGGCGTAATCCAGTCGGAAGCGCGCTCCCAGTTTTTGCCGTTCCATTTCTGGATATACATCGGATGGCCGCCGGAATGATCGTTGCAGGTGATCTTCATTGGGTTGGTAAAGCCTTCCAGCCCGATTTCCTTCAGCCGTGCGGCGGTAATGTTCAAGGTCTCAAGACCTTTACGCATGTCTTCGCCGGTAATGTTTTTCTTGCCGGTGATTTTTTGCGCATTGCGGATGGCCTCGGCCATAACCACGGAATTCATGACGCCGCGATTATACAGGTTTTCGCCAACCTTGGAGACATCCTTGACCTGGCTTTTACCTTTGGAGACGACATGCTTGATGATGTCCTGCATGGCGGGATAGTTCGCACCGGTGCCGTGGAAGTTGACGGATTTATAACCGATAGCGGCTTTGCCAGCTGGGCGCGCATCATCGTCGCCGCCCGACCACCAGACCCCAATGAATTTATCCATCGGGAACTTGATTTTTGCCGCTTCCTTTATTGCTGTCGGGTTCATTGAACCCCAGCCCCACATGATCATCCAGTCAGGACGATGCTTGCGCACCTGTAGCCATTGCGACGACTGGTTCTGCATTTCCTTACCGGCTACCGGGATCTTGATGAAGGTGAAACCCATTTCTTTCGATAGCGCTTCAAAGATCGGTAGTGGCTCGCGGCCATAACCGACATCGAGATAAATAAAGCCGATCTTCTTGCCTTTAAGCGCGCCCTTTTCCTGGGCTTTGATATATTTGATGATGGCAGATGCCTGGCCCCAATAGGTCGCTGGCGCATTAAACGTCCAGGGGAATTTTTCCCCGACTGCCGCCGCCGACAGGCCATAGCCCATGGACAATACCGGGATTTTATCTTCTGGTGCCTTGGGGATTAATTGCAAGGTAATGCCGGTGGAATAAGGGTTATAGACCAGCGCGCCTTTGCCCTTGGTGGATTCGTAACATTCCACGCCCTTACTGGCCTTATAGCCGGTTTCGCATTCCTCAATGGTAATTTTAATACCGCCAATACCGCCATCGCGTTCATTGAGCATGGTCAGATAATCGTGCATGCCGTTGGCAACGGGTGTGCCGGAGCCGGCATAGGCGCCAGTGCGGTAAGTCAGCAGCGGAATATATAGCGTCTCGGCCGCATAAGCACCGGGCGCCGAAGTCATGGCGATCCCGGTTGACGCCATCGCGCCGACCGCAATGCCTAGGGTGAGTTTTGCAAGTTTCATAGGTGCTTCCTCCAGTTTTGCGCCACTGGTTTGTTTTGGCGCTTTTTTGAGACGACGTTGAAAAGAGAATTACGAAAAGTGAGTGTCGAATTCGGTTGTTGGTTGTGCAATGCCGTCATTGTCGTATCGCGGCATTTTTTCACTGAGATTGAGCCTAGCAGTTTAACTGCTCTTGCCAAGGGCCTGTTCGGCTCGATGCTGTAGAGTGTTGTGGCTGGTCGGTGTCTCCTGTGAGTTGGTCATGGTCTAAAGGGCCGAGGCGCGTATCCGGCCGGTGGGTTAATATGGGAACGGCCAGAGCCGTAGTTTTTGTTTGGCGATCTGCCATAGCCGCGCCAGACCATGCGGCTCGACAATCAAGAAGAATATAATAAGGCCGCCAACCATCATCAATTGTACATGCTCACCCGTCGCAGCATGAATTTCAAAGCCGAACAATGACGGGGCGCCGCGGATCAGGATCGGCAGTACGGTGATAAAGGCGGCGCCCATGAACGAGCCGATTAATGAGCCCAGTCCGCCAATGATCACCATGAACAGGATCGGGAAGGAGGCGTTGAAGATATCGAACACTTCCACTTCGGCTGAGCCCAGCGACAAAAATACCATCATGGCACCGGCAACCCCGGCATAATAGGAGGAGATGGCAAAGGCCAGGAGCTTGGTCCGCAGTAGCTTAATGCCAATCAGCTCGGCTGCAATATCCATG
Organism: Alphaproteobacteria bacterium; assembly: GCA_024279745.1. GTDB lineage: Bacteria > Pseudomonadota > Alphaproteobacteria > Rhizobiales > Hyphomicrobiaceae > JAJRRE01. Next base: position 4,903 of record JAJRRE010000436.1, on the reverse strand, counting down.
TCGCGCACGGCCATCCAGGCGCGCCCATAACGGCCACGAACAAGGTTCGACGCGATCCAGGTCAAAAAGACGACGATCGACAGCACCACCAGATACTGAAATGCCGGCGTGCCATAGGGCTCTGTTAACGCGATGCCGAAGAGTGAGCGGTTGACGCCGTCAATGGCGCCTGAATCGTTATAGTTATACAGCCACGGGATGCGCCCGAACGACCATTCCAGGAAAAACTGCGAGGCAAGCGTCGCCACCGCCAGATAAAAGCCCTTGATGCGCAAGGACGGTATGCCAAAAATAACGCCGACCCCGGCGGCGAAGAAGCCCGAGGCCAAAATATGGATGATGATATTAACGTCGGGGAAGATCGACGTTAGCTTGTAGCATGAGTAGGCGCCGACCCCCATGAAGCCGCCCGTGCCAAGCGAGAGCTGACCGCAATAGCCCGTCAGGATATTGAGCCCGATGGCGGCGAGGGAAAAGATCAAGGTGGGAATGAAGATGGTGTTGAGCCAAAAGTCGTTGGCCACCAGCGGTACGACAATAAACATCAACGCCAGGATCGCGCCGATTGCAATGCGGTCCTGCAATATCGGAAAGACCGCCATGTCGGAACGGTAATCTGTCTTGAATTGTCCAGCTTCGCGGTAAAACATTTTGCTCTTTCAACAACGCGCCCTTGGGGCGTGTTTTGGGTTAGGGACGGTGCGGCGATGGTGCGGGAAGTCAGCAGCTTGAAGGCTAAACGGAATGATGGGTTAGACGCGCTCGATGATTTTCTCCCCGAACAGGCCCTGCGGGCGGAACCACAAGAACAGCAACGCGATGAAATAGGGTATCCAGGTTTCAATCGAGCCGCCAACCAGCGGGCCCCAGTAAAACTCGGCCAGCTTTTCCGTGATGCCGATGATCAGGCCGCCGACAATGGCGCCAGGAATAGATGTGAAGCCGCCCAGGATCAAAACCGGCAGGGCTTTCAGCGCGACAATCTCCAGGGCGAATGAGACATCCGAGCGCGCGCCCCACATGATGCCGGTGGCCAGCGCCACAATGCCGGCGGCGAACCAGACAATCACCCAGATCTGCTGCAAGGTTATGCCAACCGACATGGCCGCCTGATGATCGTCGGCGACAGCGCGCAGCGCTCGGCCAATGCGGGTTTTGTGAAAGAAGACCGCCAGAACTGTGACCAATACCGCCGACATAACCGCGGCCGCGATGTCAATTTTCTGCAAACTGACAAATCCGCCGGCCACGGCAAAATCAATGGCGCCGGATGGCAGACCGAGCTCAGCTGTAATCATTGTTTTGGGCTCGCCGCCGAAGATAAATTCACCAAGCCCGATCAAGAAGGACGACAGCCCGATGGTCGCCATGAACAAAATAATGTCGGGCTGATTAACCAGCGGGCGCAGCACAACGCGCTCAACGGTCCAGGCCAGCACAAACATAATACCGATGCACAGCGCAAGTGCCACCCAGGCCGGGACACCCAGCTGGTGCAGGCCAACCAGCGACAAGGCGCCGAACACGACCATGATCCCTTGTGCGAAGTTAAACACGCCGGAGGCCTTGAAGATCAGCACAAAGCCAAGCGCGATCAGCGAGTAGAGCGTGCCCGCAACAAAGCCTTCCCACAACACCTGCAGGAACAGATCGGGCGCGCCGCTCATTTCCCAAAACGGGGCGACAAAGATTTTATGCGCCAACTCCATTGCTATTCTTTAACTCCGCTTACAGGCTCAGGCCCGATGTTCAAGACTGGTTCCAAGCGTTCAATGTTCTGCGGCGCCATGGTGCTACTCATTACTTATGCCGCTCATCTACACTGCCATTGTTGCGCACAGGCGTTGCCCTGTCCCGATTACGCCACGCCCAGATAGGCATCGATTACTTTGTGGTTGGAGCTGACCTCATCGGGTGTGCCGTCGGCGATCTTGATCCCGTGATCAAGCACAACAACCCGGTCCGATAAATCCATTACAACACCCATGTCATGCTCGATCAGCGCAATGGTCGTGCCGAAGCTGTCATTGGTGGTGAGAATAAAGCGCGACATATCCTCTTTTTCCTCCAGGTTCATGCCGGCCATCGGCTCATCGAGCAGCAGCAAATCCGGCTCCATGGCCAGCGCCCGGCCAAGCTCCACCCGCTTTTGCAGGCCATAAGGTAATTTGCCGACGGGAGTTTTGCGGATGTGCTGGATCTCAAGAAAATCAATAATATGTTCGACCACTTCGCGGTGCTCGATTTCTTCACGCTCGGCGGGACCAAGGCGCAAGATTTGCCAGAACAGACCGCGCTTCATTTTGAGCGAACGCCCGACCATGATGTTATCGAGCGTGGTCATGCCCTTGAACAACGCCACATTTTGGAATGTGCGCGCAATGCCCTGACCGGCAGCGATATAAGGGCGCATGACCCGGCGCGTTTTGCCCTTGTAGCAGATCGTACCCTGTTGCGGATGATAAAAGCCGTTGATGACATTGAGCATCGACGTTTTGCCAGCACCATTGGGACCGATGATCGCGCGCACTTCGCCCTTTAAAATGTTGAAGCTGACATCGCGAATGGCCTTCACACCGCCAAACGACAAAGAAACATTGGTCAGATCCAGCAGCACTTCTGTATGCAATTGAGGCACGTCGTCTCGATGCATTGATGGCGCTGTACCGCCAGGCGCATCGGCGGCTTTGGTCTGCGTGCTGCCCTGGCTCATTCAGCCGCCTCCGCCTGAACGCTGCCGGGGCCATGAACCGGCATGTCGACAATGCGCACATCGCCTTCAATGATACCCTTGCGGCCATCTTCAAAAGTCACCTGGGTATTAATCTGGCAATGGGACGCGCCGCCGTACAGCGCGTCGATCAACTGGGCATAGCGCTCATTAATGAATGGGCGGCGTACTTTTTGCGTGCGGGTCAGTTCGCCATCATCGGCGTCCAGTTCCTTATGCAGGATCAAGAACCGTCTGATCTGTGTCTTGGCCGTCTGCTCTTCTTCAGCTAAAGCGCGGTTCAGCTGATCAATGCGGTTCTCGATCATCTCATAAACGTCGCTGTGCGCCGCCAACTCCTGATAGCTGGCATAGTTCACGTTATGGCGCTCTGCCCAATTGCCGACTGATGTCAGATCGATATTGATAAAGGCGGTGGTATATTCGCGCCCATCGCCGAGCGTGAACGCCTCTTTGATTTCGGGGTAAAACTTGAGCCGGTTCTCCAGATATTTGGGTGCGAACATGGTGCCGTCGCTCATCCGCCCGACATCCTTGGCGCGGTCAATTATCCGCAGATGTCCGTTGTGATCCATGAACCCGGCATCCCCGGTGTGCATCCAGCCGTCGGTGTCCTTTGCCTCTTGGGTGGCGTCTGCGTTTTTGAAATATTCGCGGAACACACCCGGCGAGCGAAACAGCACCTCGCCGTCTTCCTTGATCTTGATTTCAACTTCGGGGCCGGGCTTGCCAACCGTATCAGGGTAGACTTCGCCATTGGGCTGCATGGTGATGTAAACGCTGGCTTCGGTCGAGCCGTAAAGCTGTTTGAGATTTATACCCAATGAGCGAAAGAAGCTGAACAGCTCCGGGCCGATGGCCTCGCCAGCGGTATAGGCTACGCGCAATTTGGTAAAGCCCATGCGGTTGCGCAACGGGCCATAGACCAGAAAATCGCCAATGGCATAAAGCGCGCGGTCTTTGATACCAACGGCTTTGCCATCGAGGATTTTCTCGCCGCCGCGTTTGGCCACGCCAAGAAAATAATGGAACATCGTGCGTTTTATTGCGCTGGCGTCTTCCATGCGCACCATGATGGCGGTCAGCATGGTTTCAAACACACGCGGCGGCGCAAAGAAATAACTCGGTGCGATTTCGCGCCGGTCATCATCAATGGTCGCCACACTTTCCGGGCAAGCGACGCACATGCCGCCGGCATAAGATTGGCCATAGGAAAACACATGGTCGCCGACCCAGGCCATAGGCAGGTAAGCCAGCATGGTATCGTCAGCGGTGAAGCCGTCAAACTCATTGCCGTTGATTGCCGATTTGACAATATTTTCCTGGCTTAGCACGACGCCTTTGGGCTTGCCTGTCGTGCCCGATGTGTACAAGATGACAGCGATATCATCGCCGCGGCCAGATGCTATGCCGCGAAGCCAGTCATCTTGCTGTGCGCGATTGTCTTTAACGGCCTCGCGTCCCAGCTCTTGCACCGCTATGAATGAATGCAGATTGGCCGGGTCATATTTCTTCAGGCCGCGATCATCGTCATAGACAATCTTGCGCAATGAGGGGACCTTATCGGCAATCGACAAAAGTTTATCGACCTGTTCCTGGTTTTCCGCGACGGCGAATTTCACTTCGGCGTGGTCGAGCACATAGGCCATTTCTTCGGCGACGGAATCTTGATAAACTGGAACCGGAACAGCGCCCAGGGCTTGCGCCGCGCAAAACGTCCAATACAGACGCGGCCGGTTATCGCCGACAATGGCAATGCAATCACCTTTGCCAAGCCCCAAAGCCTGCAGCCCGAGCGAAAACACTTCGATCTGGTCTTTGACCTGCGCCCAGTTCCAAGTCTGCCATATGCCCAGATCCTTTTCGCGCATGGCCGGACGCGAGCCCATCTGCTGCGCATTGCGCAGAAGAAGTTTTGGAACCGTGTCACAATGCTCAGAAGCGTTCGAGCCTGATACGCGCGCATTGTTGTCAGTCGGCGCACTGGTCTTGGCAGCCAATTCAATCACCTCCCAATGAGCCCTTGATTGTTCGGGCCTTTAGTTCAACGGGCACTTCATGATGGAGCCCTTGGATACGAGAGTCTGGGGTAAAACCGCAGGCGCTCGCAGACTAAGTCACTCGCAGACTAAATCATTGAGCAAGGCAGCTTAAGACACATTGGGGCTTATC
>JAJRRE010000435.1 GCA_024279745.1 Alphaproteobacteria bacterium | reverse complement strand
GCGGCTTAAAGCCGTTGCTGAGGGCGTATTTACGGCCCGTGATCTGGTCAATGAACCAGCCAATATGTTGGGCCCAGTCGAATTTGCCGCCAAGGCAAAGTCGCTGGAGAAGCTTGGTGTTGAAGTTGAGATCCTTGACGACAAGGCGCTGAAGGCTTTGAAAATGGGGGCGCTGCTGGCTGTCGGGCAGGGCAGTGCCCAACCCTCGCGTGTTGCCGTCATGCAGTGGAAGGGCGCCAAATCCAAAAAGGAGCCGCCGCTTGCCTTTATCGGTAAGGGCGTCGTGTTCGATACGGGCGGGATATCCATGAAGCCCGCCGGCGGCATGGAGGACATGAAAGGCGATATGGGCGGCGCCGCCTGTGTGCTGGGATTGATGCAGGCGCTGGCCGGCCGCAAAGCGTCGGTCAATGCAGTTGGTGTGATCGGCCTGGTTGAAAACATGCCGTCTTCGAAGGCGACACGGCCGGGCGATATTGTAACTTCGATGTCCGGCCAAACTATTGAAGTAATCAATACCGACGCCGAAGGGCGCCTGGTGTTGGCTGACATCATCCATTACGCCCAGAAGAAATTCAAACCGCAAATGATGATCGATCTGGCGACGTTGACCGGTGCCGTCATTGTAGCGCTAGGCAAGGAACATGCGGGACTGTTTTCCAATGACGACGAGTTGGTGAGCCAGCTGCGTGCGGCAGGCGCTGCTACGGAAGAGAAGGTGTGGCATATGCCCTTGGGCACGGCCTATGATAAACTGATTAATTCCAAGAATGCCGACATGAAGAATATCGGTGGCCGCTTGGCCGGTTCAGTTACGGCCGCGCAATTTTTGCAGCGCTTTATTTATCAAGACGATCTGCCATGGGCGCATTTAGATATTGCCGGAACCGCCATGTCGTCGCCCGCCAGCGACATCAATCGTAGTTGGGGATCAGGCTGGGGTGTCCAGCTGCTAGATCGCCTGGTGGCTGATTACTATGAATGAGGTTCTGCAGGGGCGGTGCCGTCTGGACATGTCGTTTGAGGCATATCGTTTGGGCCGGGTCGGCCTGATCGCATAGGGGTGTCATGGCAATGTGTTTGCCATTAGCGTTCAAAGCACCCAATGCTGAAAACCTATATGGTTCGCATGTATTGAAGTCGATATTTTCCATAATATACATTATGCGAATAACAATGATGTTCGAACCGGGGCTTGATGATGGCGTTAATGTGGCGCCGGATGCGGCGCTGAATGTGTAATCCAATCGACGTCGATCAACATAAGAATTCAAAGCACTACTCAAACATATCAACTTTAGGGGCCGACTTATTCTGCCACCCATTCTACCAATGTGGACCTCCTAAGAACCGATTGGTTTGACAAGATTTTGCGAGAAAGATAATGCTGAATTGGCCTCCCCTCTCCTTTAAGCCTTGACCGAAAATTGAAGGTCAAATGGCTAACAAAGCAAACGTTCAACTCGTGAGACCCCATGACGACTTCAAGTAATGAAAAACTTCAGACTCATAAATCCCTCTCCGATCTGCTTGCGGTCATGCGCGCTTTGCGGACACCTGAGACCGGGTGCCCGTGGGACCTGAGCCAAGATTTCAAATCCATCGTGCCCTACACCATCGAAGAAGCCTATGAGGTTGCCGACGCGATTGCGCGCGATGATCTTACGGCACTGAAAGAAGAGCTGGGCGATCTGCTTTTGCAGGTGGTGTACCACTCGCAATTGGCGCGGGAACAAGACGCGTTCACATTTGACGATGTGGTGGACGGCATCACCCGAAAAATGATCCGCCGCCATCCGCATGTCTTTGGCACAGCGGCGCAGAAAGCGGCTGGCGTTGAGCCGGGCTTTTGGGAACGACAAAAAGACAAGGAGCGCGCGCCCGCAGACCGGTCAAACCTGAATGTCAACGTCTCCGACACAAGTGTCCCCGGCGTTAGCGTCTCCGACACAAGTGTCCTTGATAATGTGCCTCTGCCCCTGCCCGCTTTGGTACGCGCGGTGAAGTTGCAAAATAAAGCCGCACGGGTTGGTTTCGACTGGCCGTCGCTTGGCCCGGTATTTGAAAAAATGCGCGAGGAACTGATCGAGCTGGAAGAAGTTGTCGGCGGCGACGATATCGGCCGGATCGAAGAAGAATATGGCGATCTTCTATTTGTGGTGACTAACGTCGCGCGCCATCTCAAGATTGACCCTGAACACGCCTTGCGCGGCGCCAACAACAAATTCACTCGCCGGTTTCAACGCATAGAGACCCTGCTGGCGGAACGCGGCAAGATCCCGGCCCAGTCCGATTTGGAAGAAATGGATAAGCTTTGGGATCAAGCAAAGCTGGAAGAGAAAGCCACTTCGGATGATAAATCGTAGCGTGCCACGCACCTTGCCAAGATGTCCGGTCGCGCCTGTTCTGTTTACGTCTCCCGGTCATGTCGTCTGCCCCCCGGATTGGTTGAAATATTGGGTGATTTACTAGAGTAAGACAGTGAATGGGGAGACACCGATGTCACCCTCGCGGTTCGTTCGCGCCGTCCCCGCCGCGACACTGGGTTTGGACGGTTGAGGATCAAGTTGTAGCAAAACTAAGGTTCATACTGTTTCAGATTGGATACCGGTGACAAGCACACTACTGTCCGGTTTAAATCAAACCGCTGCGCAAAGCCCCTCCCCCACTGCGGGGAGGGGTTGGGGTGGGGGGTATTAAAAATTTCTGTATCACTACGAAGACCTTGTTTTGCATTAAGGAATGCACTTTGTGCATCTACCCTTG
>JAJRRE010000434.1 GCA_024279745.1 Alphaproteobacteria bacterium | reverse complement strand
TTTGAAGATTAACGGTATGAGGTCACGCAATCGGACACCGCCGCCGGTCAAATTGGGGATGGGGCGTAATACTTCCACAGCGGCGACACCAATACGGCCGCATAACACGCCGTTGAACATGCCTTCGCCCAAACGATGCGATAACCGCCGCACCAGATCTTGGCCCAGCACCTGACCAAACAGATCATCGGTTAATGCCAGACCACCAGTAACAACAATATGAGCGGCGACAAGACGCGCCAAACGCAAACCGCCGATGAAACCGGGGCGGGCGCCATAAAGGGTTGCCAATTGGCGCAGCAGGGACAGGTTTTGCACCAGGACATAACCGACATCGATTAGAGCGATAGGACTGATGGCGGTAACCAATGAGATACGCTTGGCCGTTTGCGTAATCAGTTGGGCAGCCCGTTGATCGAGCGGTTCAATCAATATCCGGTCGGCAAGCAGCATTAGATCGCCCGGGTCCTGGATATCCGCCTCATGTTCGCTCAACCGTCTCATCGCCCAGCTCATATCAGCGCGGCTATGATAGATGGCTTTCAACCGGCGTACGGCTTCGCGCTCGGCGGCCACATCGCGGCGAGCTAACGCGCTCTCTACGTCGGTTCGAAACTGTTGCAATTTGCGCAGCCGCATCAATCCGGCAAGTTCGCGCAAGGCCATCATTAGGAATGCAAACCCGGCCAGGACCGATAGGGAAACGACCAACCAGCTGAGCCAGTCATTGCCCTGGATCAGATCAGTAATCAGGCGCAGCGCCCATGTTGAGGCCACCACGCTTAAAAGGGCACCGAGCGCTGAAAGAAAAAGGGCGCCCCAGCCAAAACGGCGGACCCTGGTGCTCGAAATTTTGCCGCTGTCGTGTGCGGTGCGCGTTTGCGGTGTTGGCGCCGGTTGTGGTGTTTTGTCTTGTCCAACAAAGCTGTCTGGCGCCGGGGCCGATTTGGGCGGGGGTGTCCGGTGCGAAAGATCATCGGCACGGCCGGTTTGCGCCTGGGCCGTTTGCGCCTGGCCTGTTTGCGACTGGCCTGTGTGAAGCTGGCCCGCGTGCGGCTGACCAGATTGATCGCGCTCAGCAGATCCAGGCTCAAGATTATCATACGGCGTTGGGGGCGCAGTAACCGCCGGATCACTGGGCATGAAGACCTGGGGCCGGCGCGGTTTTTGCGATGATTTTTGCTCAGGCTTGCGCGGGGGTGTCATTGCAGCCGATCTCCGATCAAAAATTCCAACGCCCGGTCGAGCCTGATATGCGGTGCGACGGCGCTTTGCCCGGCCCGGCGATCACGCGGGGTGTGCGCTGTATATTGCAAGGCAAGCTGCGGCGGGCGAAACCGGATAAAGCGCATGTCCTGCTGCGCCTGGCTGGTAGCGGCCCGGCCCTGGCCGAGGGCGATGGCGGGGTCTTCAGGAAGATCGCCGGGAAAAATCGCCACCTCATTAGTGCCATCGAAAATCACATCGCCCAGCCGTTCGCCCGGTAACGGCGTACCTTGAATAGCATGCAGAACATCACCGCTGCGGCGAACCTCGACCTCGCGTGTTGAGCGTAGCGCCGCCAATGCCAGTACCGAAACTTGTGCACCCAGCGACGTCGCCCGCGCCATTGCCTTATTAGTCAGCAGGCGAAGGATGGCTTCAAGGCGGTCGTGCGAGCTATGATGCAGATGATCCGCCTTGGTGGCGGCAAAGGCCAGCCGGTCGATGCGCCGAAACAGCAAGGACGATAACCAACTATTGCTGCCGGGGCGGAAGCAGACCAGGATTTGCTCCAGGCTCTCCTGTAAATCATGCAGGGCGGCGGGACCGGCATTAAGCGCGGCCAGCGCATCGACCAATATGATCTGCCGGTCGAGCTTGACGAAATGCTTGGAGAAAAACGGCTTTACCACATGAGATTTGTAAGATTCGTAGCGCCGCGTCAGCAAAGCCGTCAGCTCGCTATTGGTTTGACTGAGGCGCTGGTCAGCCGCTGATACTGGTTGCGACTTAGCTATTGGGTCCGCACGCCGCGTAGCCATGTCCGGTGCGACGTCTGGGGCAGGCGCGGTATCAGGGTCAGGTGCGGTATCTGGGTCAGGTGCGCTATCTGTATCCAGCGGAAAAAAAGTCAACAAGGGTGAGCCGTCCAAATCACCCGGCATGAGAAATCGGCCTGGCCCGGCGACCGACAGCGCGTGATCGTCGGCCCGCGCTGCTTTTAGATAGTCTTTGAACAAGGCCGCGCCGCGCCGCGCGATGGTTTCACAATCATAAGCACTGTTTTGTGTTGGGCCAACTGACGCGGAACTCGAACCGGCATTTTTGTCTTTCGGCCCGGCTGTGAGACGACCAGCGCCATCACGGCGCAACTCTTCCAGAAAATCGAGAAAAGGCTGGGCATGGGGGCGCCGGGCCGGGTGGCGCGCCAAGGCAAGGGCCTCGCGCGACCAGTTCGCAAAGCGGCGCTCAAGCAATGGCAGATCAATCAGCCATTCACCCGGATAATCGACAATATCGATATGCAAAAAACTGGTCCCCAAGGTGCGGCGCAGGGGATTAGCCGAGTCATATTCTATGGTTATCCGCAATTGAGAGATGCGGCTGGTGCTTCTGGGCCAAAGCGGGGGATCGGCGGCAAGCCCGGCCAGATGGTCCTCATAGGCAAAACGCGGCACATCGTCGTCCGGTTGTGGCTCCAGATATAAATTGCGTATCCGTCCCTCCGCCAGCGGCGAGAAAAACGGCAGCCGCCCGCCCTCAACCAGATTGCGTACAAAGGAGGTGATAAATACCGTCTTGCCCGAGCGCGCCAGACCGGTAACGCCGAGCCGCAAAGTCGGTGTCGTCAGGCTGGAGACATAACTGCGCGCGCCGCGCAGCGCCTCAAGAGCATTATTTGAAAGATCGTTCAGCTGCAATACGGCTAACTCTGGTTGTTGGAGTGCGGGAGCGGCTCCAATCAGTTGACAATAAAACGCCGGAAGCAAACCAGCTATTGTTGCGATTTTCGCCGTGCCAAGAAGGCCAGCCGTTCAAATAAATCTACATCTTGCTCATTCTTCAATAAGGCCCCATGCAATGGCGGGATCAGTTTGCGAGCATCCGATTGGCGCAGGGTGTCGGCGTCTATGTCCTCATTGAGCAATAATTTCAACCAGTCGAGCAATTCGGACGTCGATGGTTTTTTCTTAAT
>JAJRRE010000030.1 GCA_024279745.1 Alphaproteobacteria bacterium | reverse complement strand
AGGCTTGCAGGCTGAAGCCTCAAGCCTCAAGCCTAAGGCTTACAGTTGGCGGTTGGCGGTGATTGTCAGGCACTGCCTGATTGGGTGCAATGCGGGGCAATGCCAATCACTTTTCAGTCAATCCGCCAAGGCGATACAAGCTGAAAAGCAATTCGGCTCGCGACGGTCAGGCGACCACGCACATCGGCAGCCAGTCCTACTGGCCCAAATGTTCGGCTGCCCAAACAACCGCTTCGACGCGCGAACGCAGGGACAATTTGCGCAACCTATGTTTGAGGTGAATTTTTACCGTGCCCTCGACGATCCCCGGTTCGCGCGCGATCAATTTGTTCCTAAGCCCGTGCGCGACTAAATTCAAAATCTGCGTTTCGCGCGCGGTCAGACCTGCCTTGTCGCTGGTCTTGGGATTGGCCTCATCGCGCAATGAGCGCGCAATCAATTGCGAGGCACTATCGCTCAACACGATATGCCCCTGCACGGCCCGGTTCAGCTGTGAAACAATTTCTTCCGGCTCCATGTCCTTCAGCAAACAGCCGTCCGCTCCGGCGCGCAAAGCCCCGTCGCTATCGGATTCGGTATTGGAAACGTTGAGCATGACAATGCACGCCTCGCCTCCCCCTCGCGCAACGCCAGCAAAGTTTCCAGCCCATCCAGGCCCTTCATGTTGAGATCACGCAAATTGAGATCAGGCTTTAGCCGCGCGTAGAGTTTTCCCCCTCCTCGCCAGAAGCGCCTTCACCAATGATTGTCATCGCCCCTTCCCTCCCGGTCAGATGAGCGGCGCCTTTACGAAACAAGAGATGATCGTCGATTATGATCACGCTGGTGGTGAGATTATTCATCGACCGCCTCACTCTTTTGCGCATTGGTCTGCGCGGTGCTGGAGCCGCCTGCGCCGACTGTCATGTGACACGCGAATGGATCCACAAAGTGGTGCGCGAAATTCGCGCTACCAACGAGCTTTATCATTGGCTCAAGGGCATCGCCCATAGCTTGCCCAAAGCCTGGCGACGAGTGGTGATGCGGCTCCCCCCCCCCCCGCAGGCGCCATTATCAGCAAAGTAAAGCGCGAGGACAAAGAGATTTGAATAAAATTATTTGCCGTAATTGATGGAGATCAAGACGTAATTTTTCAACTGCTGCAGACTAAATGGGAGGAGCACAATAATGAGCAAGCAAAACAAAACACATCGTGGCCCGACAATAACGGTGTCGCACACTCCTGCCGCGCAAGAGGAAGCAACCGGGCTCAAAGCCTTTATTGCCGGCGCCGCGATTGCTGCTGTTGTGGGCTTCAGCGCCCTGTCCTTGAGCCAGGCGCCTTATAGCACAGCCCCTTCGGGCACCGCCTCGAACGCCGACGCACAAATTGCGCAGGGTGTCGGCAACGGCGAGCTGAAAACCGCGACAGCAACAAAGAGCAACGACACAACAAAACAAACAGCGGCAGCCGGCTCCACCGCACAAGACAACCCAACTTTTTCCCTTGTCAAAGCAGCCTATGGCAAATCCCTGCCGCCCAATTTGATCAAACAAGGGCAGAACTTGTTTGAAGAAAACTGCCAAGTTTGCCATCAGGCCGACGCCATCGGCAAGCCAGGCGTCGCGCCGTCTTTGATCAACGACGAATTGCTCTCGATATCGTCGGATAAATTCCTGCTGGGTACAATCAGAGACGGGCGCGAAGATACAGGTATGCCGCCATTTGCGCATCTGGGCCGCTCCAAAGCCAAAGCAATTGTCGCATTTTTGCGCTCGCATCAAACGCTGCCTGACCGCTCAGCAAAGGTGGACGCTGAGCCCGATGCGCATGGTGACCCGCGGCTTGGCCGCCAATGGTACGACAACATCTGCTCAACCTGCCACGGCATCGGCGGCAACGGCTATGAAGCCGGCGGCACCGGTACTGCAATCGGCCTGCCGGGGTTCTTGAACAAAGTCAGTGACGGTTTTCTGCGTGAGACCATCAAGTCGGGACGCTCCAATACCAGAATGCTTGGCTTCCAGGGTCCAACCGCCATGGCCAATCTGACCAATCAGGAGATCGACGACATCATTGTTTATCTGCGCACCTTGGCAAAATAATCAAACCGCATCGAGCTCATCTCAGTGCACGGTAATAATTATGAGGATGTTAGACTATGAAACGCATCAAGAATAATCTGTCCCGGCGCGACTTCATGAAGAACAGCGCGTTCATCACCGGCACTGCAACGGGCGCAACTTTAATGAGCGCCGCCAATCCAGAACTGGAAGCGCGCGCACAAGACAAACCCAATGAAGACAACCGTACGACAGCAATCGCGCAATGTCCTTATTGCGGTGTTGGGTGCGGCACCATCATCCAGGTGGAAAACGGCAAGATCGTCTCCATGCGGCCCGACAAGGACCATCCGACCAATTACGGCCTGCAATGCATTAAGGGGCTGACCGCTGCCGAACCAATCTATGTCGACCGCATGGAAGGCGACAGCTATGTGCGCAAGGATGTGTGGGAGGAATGGAACAAGCCCGATCATGGCGACATGGATTTCACATCCAAGACCAAAGGCTCATTCGACGAAGAACATTTTGTTCGCGTGCCCTATCACGATGCGGGCAAAATGGTATCGCACAAGATCGCGCATTTCGCCAAAAAATATGGCGGCAATTCCATCGGGCTATACGGCTCCGGTCAGCTGACAATGGAAGGGCAGTATATTGAAAACCTGTTCATGAAGGGCGTGCTTGGGTCCAACACAATTGAAGCCAATGCACGTATGTGCATGACCAGCGCCGTCACCGGTTATTTTGCGACCCTTGGTTCCGATACGCCGCCGCTTGCCTATGATGACATTGAGCTGTGCGACATGATCATGCACTTTGGCCATAACGCGCGCGAATCCCACCCGATTATTTTT
>JAJRRE010000433.1 GCA_024279745.1 Alphaproteobacteria bacterium | reverse complement strand
CGGAACTGGCAGCGGGCTTGCGAGCAGGCTAAGTGGACGGCGAGAAATAACTGAAAGAAGAGCGATAGATTGGCACGGACAAAAGCCGACGACTATGATTTGAAGCAGAATTCCATTCTGCGCGAGGCGGCGCGCCTGTTTGCCCGCGACGGCTATGATCGCACGTCTATGGCATCGCTGGCTGAAGCTTGCGGCACGTCGAAGGCGCTGCTGTATCATTATTACAAGAACAAGGATGCGCTGCTATTCGACGTATTGAGCGAACATTTGCACGAGCTTGTCGACACGGTCGAGCTGGCAGATGATCCAGATGCGTCGCCCGATCAACGGCTGAGGGGGTTGGTGGGCGCCTTGCTTGACGCTTACCGCGATGCGGATGAGTGCCACAAAGTGCAGGTCAGCGAACTATCCAAACTGCCAAAGCCGCTGCAGACCAAGCTCAAAACATTAGAGCGGCGGCTGGTGGAGATCTTTACGCAAGCGCTGCTGGGCATTAACCCCGTGCTTGGCGATAAACCGGGGCTGATTAAGCCGGCTACCATGTCGCTGTTTGGAATGTTGAACTGGCATTATATGTGGTTTCGTCCCAATGGTGCGATGAGCCGCGAAGACTATGCCACATTTGTTACGCAGATCATCGCCGATGGGGTGCGCGGGCTAACTCGTAACAAGCGATAAGTCGATTAGGCCGGTTTTCGAATGAGAGTGCGCCGCGCGGCGCCCTGATGCAGAACTACAAAAGTTAAGGTACGCGCCCTATATTAAAAAGACAGGGCGCCAGCAAACAGGAGCAGTTGAATGTACGCTCAAATGGTCAAAACTGAAGCGGACCGGGTTAAGACGCTTGCTGAAATGGACGAGTGCGAACGCGTCTTTCAGGAGCGTGTTGACCGAGGTGTCAAGATCGAACCCAAGGACTGGATGCCGGACGGCTATCGCAAGACCTTGATCCGGCAAATCTCGCAACACGCCCATTCGGAGATTGTCGGCCAATTGCCCGAAGGTAACTGGATATCGCGCGCGCCGACATTGCAGCGCAAGGTGATTTTGCTGGCCAAGGTTCAGGATGAGGCGGGGCATGGTCTGTATCTTTATGGGGCGGCAGAGACCCTGGGCGTCAGCCGCGATGAGCTGACCGCGCAATTGCTGTCGGGGCGCGCGAAATACTCTTCAATCTTTAATTACCCGACGCTGAGCTGGGCGGATATGGGCGCCATTGGCTGGCTGGTCGACGGCGCCGCCATCATGAACCAGGTACCGTTGCAGCGCTGTTCGTACGGCCCCTATGCGCGCGCCATGATCAAGGTTTGCAAAGAAGAAAGTTTTCACCAGCGTCAGGGCTTTGACATTATGATGAGCCTGTGCCGGGGCAGCGCCGCACAAAAAGCAATGGCGCAAGACGCTCTTGATCGCTGGTGGGCACCGTCGTTGATGATGTTTGGCCCACCCGACGAGCATTCGGTACATTCGGCTCAATCCAAAGCCTGGAAGATCAAGATCAACGGCAATGACGAGCTGCGGCATAAATTTGTCGATCAGACGGTCCCGCAGGCCAAACTGCTCGGCCTTGAAATCCCCGACCCGGATTTGCGCTGGAATGAGGCACGCGGGTCTTATGATATCGGCCAGATTGATTGGGAAGAATTTTTTCAAGTTGTTGGCGGCAACGGCCCGTGTAATCGCGAGCGGCTGGCGGCGCGCAACAAGGCGCATGAGGACGGAGCGTGGTTTCGCGATGGCCTGATGGCTCATGCGGACAAGACAAAAGCGCGGCAACAAAGCCAGGGCGAAGCGGCTTAGCGCGAATTAATGCGACTTGGAATTTATGAGCCTATCGCGCCCCGGCGATTGACCCGATGCTCACCAGCACACGATCTGAATGACTATGGTATGAGAGAAACGACAATGAGTAACTGGCCTTTATGGGAAATATTTATTCGCGGCGAACATGGGCTGGCCCATCGCCATGTCGGATCGCTGCACGCGGTCGACGCCGGTCAGGCTTTGATGAACGCGCGCGATGTTTATACCCGCCGCCATGAAGGCCTCAGCATCTGGGTCGTGAAAGCGGGCGACATCACGGCCTCTGCGCCGGGCGACAAAGACGCATTGTTCGAGCCGGCCAATGACAAAGTTTATCGCCACCCGTCTTTTTACGATATTCCTGACGATGCAGGAGCCATGTGATGGAAGGCGCCGGCGCAGCAAATCCGCAAAGCATCAACCACCGTGAACCAAGCGATCGCGAGATTTTTAATCTGGCGCTGGTGATGGGCGATAATTGTTTGATATTGGGTCAGCAGATCTCACAATGGGCCGGACATGCGCCGATCCTTGAAGAAGACATTGCCCAGGCCAATATCGCCCTGGATCTTATCGGGCAGGCGCAATATTGGCTTGGCCTTGCCGGTGAAATTGAAGGTCTGAAGAGTGAGGCGGCGCCGGCTTCAAATGTTAAAGGACGAAGCGCCGGACCAAGGAGCGCCGACGATCTGGCTTTTTTGCGCGAGCCGCATGAGTTTCGCAACTTCCGGCTGGCCGAAATTCCCAATGGTGATTATGCCCACACGCTGATGCGCCAATTTCTGTTCGACAACTGGCATTTTCATATGTTGCAGATATTGAGCCAGACCCCTTGCATGCCTGTTCGCGATATCGCCGGCAAGGCGCTGAAAGAAGTTACTTATCATTTGCAGCGCAGCAGCGATCTGGTGATCGGGCTAGGGGACGGCAGCGACGAAAGTCATCAGCGGATGCAAGGCGCGCTCGATCACTTTTGGCCCTATACGTGCGAGCTGTGCGATCCGCGCTGGGGCGTTGATCTGGAGCTGTGGGGACTGGGCGATAGCGCGGCCCTCAATCTCAAGGCCAATTGGGACGCCTATTTGGCGCGGGTCATGATTAAAGCCACACTTGTCATTCCCGAAAGAGCGCCACTGGTCGCCGGTCTGCGCCCTGGCACACATACGGAGCATTTGGGATACATCCTGGCCGACATGCAACTCTTGCAGCGCGC
Organism: Alphaproteobacteria bacterium; assembly: GCA_024279745.1. GTDB lineage: Bacteria > Pseudomonadota > Alphaproteobacteria > Rhizobiales > Hyphomicrobiaceae > JAJRRE01. The sequence continues at coordinate 961 of JAJRRE010000433.1, read as the reverse complement.
TCATCCCGGCGCAAGCTGGTAGCCGCCGTTACGGGAAACTATAACAGCCGGTCACCAACAATCTGGCGTAACAGATGAAACGGCAACCGCGCCAGCGGAAGAAATCAGACAAGACGAAACTGGACAAGACGAAATCAGACAAGGCACAGGAAGATTGTTTTGCAATGAGTGAGCCAGATACAAGATTGGCGGTTAGCGAGGTCTGGGACATTCTGGACACCGTAGCCGATCCGGAAATCCCGGTGATCTCGCTTGTCGATCTGGGGGTGATCCGCGGCGTCAGCTGGCAAGGCGACACGTTGGTGATCGCCATCAGCCCGACCTATTCGGGCTGCCCGGCGACGGCAGTAATTAATCTTGATATCGAAGCGGCCTTGCGGGCGCACGGCATTGTCACAGTAGAACTGCGCCGGCAATTATCGCCGTCCTGGACCACCGATTGGATGAGCGAAAAGGGGCGCGAGCAACTGCGGGCTTACGGCATTGCGCCGCCGCCAAAGCGTGGCGATAATTGCGCCGCTCACACAACTGATCTGCTAGATGTGGCAGCGCCGGAAACCAGCTGTCCGCACTGCAACTCGGGCAAAACGCGCAAGGTCAGTCAGTTCGGCTCGACGCCGTGCAAAGCCAGCTATGTTTGCTTGCAGTGCCGGGAGCCGTTCGAAGCCTTTAAATGCATCTGATGATTGCCAACAACAATGTATCGTCCCGCCGGGACCAACAACGGAGCCGCCGCGCAATGGCACAAACTTTCGATTTGACTGTCAGCGAAGTTCGCCGTGATACGCGCGATAGTGTAGTGGTAACGCTGCATCCGCCGGCCCAGAACAAACCGGCCTTTGACTACATCGCAGGGCAATATCTCACCTTGATCCGCACATTTGACGGCGAGGAGTTGCGCCGCTGTTATTCAATTTGTTCGGCGCGCGAAGAACAGTGTCTTCGGGTTGGGATCAGGCAT
>JAJRRE010000432.1 GCA_024279745.1 Alphaproteobacteria bacterium | reverse complement strand
GATTTTTCCGAAGACACCTACCGCACGCTGACCGCCGTCGACAGCGCCATCATGGTGATCGATGCGGCCAAGGGCATAGAGGCGCAAACCCGAAAATTGTTCGAGGTGTGCCGGCTGCGCGATATTCCGATCATAACCTTCGTCAACAAGGTGGACCGGGAGGGGCGCGACGAGTTCGAGCTGCTCGATGAAATCCACGATCTGTTGCAACTGGATATTGCGCCGCTGATCTGGCCAGTCGGTATGGGCTCGACCTTTCACGGGCTGTTTGATCTTCGAACCAATGAGTTCATGACAACGAGCGGACAGCGCGGGGCCGCGTTCGATAAGACAATCCAGTGCAGCGGCATTCAAGATAAGCAATTGGATGAATTCGTGCCCGACGATGTGCTCGCGCGCGTGCGCGACAGTGCCGAGCTGGCAGCGGGCGGCTATGAACCGTTCGATCCGGTAGCCTACCGCGAAGGCAATCAGACGCCGGTCGTCTTCGGCAGTGCGCTTCGTGATTACGGCGTCAAAGGGCTGCTTGATCTTGTGGCCAGCCACGCGCCGCCGCCGCGCCCCAGCCCAGCAGACACCCGCGAAATCAAACCGTCCGACAACGGCGTCAGTGGTTTTGTCTTCAAGGTGCAGGCCAATATGGACAAGAACCACCGGGACCGGGTGGCCTTCCTGCGGCTTTGTTCGGGGCATTTCAAGCGCGGCATGAAACTGCGGCAGGTACGCACGAATAAGGACTTGATGGTTCACAGCCCGATTTTCTTTCTGGCGCAGGACCGCGAAATCATCGACGACGCTTACCCCGGCGACGTCATCGGCATTCCCAATCACGGCACCATTCGCGTCGGCGATACGTTCACCGAAGGCGAAGTGTTGCGCTTTACCGGGCTGCCGGCCTTTGCACCTGAATTGCTGCGCCGCGTGCGCCAGTCAGACCCCTCGCGCTCAAAACAATTGCGCGCGGCATTGCAGGACCTGGCTGAAGAGGGGCTGATCCAGGTGTTCAAGCCGACCACGGGTTCCAATTGGATTGTCGGCGTCGTTGGCATCTTGCAGCTCGACGTTCTGGTCTCGCGCGCCAAGGCTGAATACCGGGTCGATATCATGTTCGATACGGTGCCTTATTCGCTGGCCCGCTGGCTTAAATCCGATGACGAGGCGGAGTTGAAAAAGTTCATCCGGCTCAATGCCGATAAGATTGTGCTCGACCGCGATGAGCAACCGGTGTTCATGGCCGAAAGCCAATGGGAGATCGATTATATCTTGCGCAAGAGCGAGACCATCCAGTTCCTGAAAACCAAAGAGCTGCTATAGCGTTGTTGCCTGTCTTTGACCTGGGCCTGTTCACTCATCGGCCGCTGGTGCAGCAGCATCACATTGCGAACAGTCTATGGCTGTGCCGATGCGCGCGTCGCGGCCGGCCTGGCTTTGCACCCAGGGGCGTTCAACGAAGGGTGGGTTGTGGCGCATATGCTGGGTGTGCCCGCAAGATAGCTGCGCCACCCAATGGCCCTCGTCGTCGCAGTGAAAATCACGGATTTCGCGTTTCATAACTCACCCATTCGATAGAGGAACCATGAACTTATAATATCGGCATAAAAGATCGATACAATTCTGCGCAGATGGCGGGCAGCTCAAGCTGCGCGGGCCAGCTCTGCCCGCGCCGCTTGCGCAATCCAGAACAGTACTTTTTCAATATCGGGCGGCTGACCATTGCGCAGCACACGCTGGCCGTCAGATGTGCCGGCAAACCGCAAAATGGCACTCAGTAAATCGCCCTGTTCTGCCTGGGCAATCGCATCGGGGTCGCGGTAGCCGGCGCCCACCAGAATTTGCGCGTGCGTGCCGCGCAACTCCGGCACGATGCACACAAGCCGCGCCTGGTCCTGCCAGTCGGTGAGCGTGTCCGGCGTGATATGGCGCACGTCTACCTGGCGCGACACGTCTACCGGGTCACAGGTCAACAAATCCTCCACCGAATATAACCCGGCGTCCTGCAGGCGTGCTGCGGTTTTTTTGCCAATTGAGGGCGCATCTACAATGTCGTCGCCTATGGACAGATAAAACCGCTCGCCGCGCGCCCCGGCATGGGATTGTCGCGGCGCCGGGCCAGTGGGTGCGGCTGGGCGCATTGGAAGTGGGGTCGGTCCATTGGCAGAGGATTGTACGCTTGTGCCGGGCATTGGCGTGAGCGCGCTCGTGCTTGCAGTCTCGTTGTCAGGCGAAGCGGTGCGCTCGGGCACGCGAGGTTGCAGCCGCGACAATGACGCCATCAAGGACGCGTCCACCGTTACCGCTTTGACAGGTTTATGAGCTTTTGCCGGATTACTCTTGCGCGGTGGAGCCGAGCCGAGGGACGCCGGTTTTATCCCCCGCGCTGGGGTGCTTCGTTGCGCTGCCAGCGCATCTGATTTTTCTTGCTCAACAGCTTGAGATAGTGCGCTCGCCAATGAGGCCGGAGCGGTGGTGATTGTTGGCCCTTGGCCTGAAATGGGTTGCGGCGCCGCGCCGGCCAATGCGGCCTGATCCGATAGGGGCTGCGTTTGTGTGCCCACCGATGTAGTAGCCCCGGTTTCGGCACCGGGTTTGATTTTGGTGTTGGGGAGCCGTTTGGGCGTTGCCTCGCTTGTGCTATTGGGCTGAGGCATGGCAAAGAAATCATTGGTTTTGCTGCGCCGTTTCTTCGCGCTCACTTCTGCTTTATAAAGATCGCGGATCGCCCGGTCGTCTTCGGGCAGGTTGACCTCAACAGTACCGGTGGCTTGCAGCTCATCATACATGGCACGCACCAGCGCCGCTTCATTTTTGTCGGCAATCTTATTGGTGACCCAGCGGATGGGAATGGTCAGACCAGCCAGAACCGTCGTTACGTTCAGTGATACCTTGTCCGGCTCGACGCCTGCTTCGGTTATCGCCCGCTCCATGATCAGCGCGAAACCGCGCGACGCATAGACCAACAGCTCGCCTATAGTCCGGCGGGCCACTTTGTCGAGACCCGCTGGCGGATCAGTGACACCAAGATCGATATTATAATGGGTAATCAATTGCTCATAATGGGCGTTGGATTTATAAGCGCCGGCAACCACGAGATCGGCCAGCCAGTTAGGATCGTCGCCCAGCTTAATGTCGCAAGTGGTTCGCGTCCGCAACGCATCGGCGACCAGATCGTCATAGGATTTGGAAATGCTCCACTCGACGGCACGATGGATTGAGCTTTCCGCGTCCGACTGCGCTGTGTGCAGCGGCATGATCGGATCGGTGTAATAGTGTGACAAAACCCCGGCGCAATAAGCGGCCATGGGCCAGTCGCGGTTCTCAAGCGCTTCCACCAGATGTCCATACCAGCTGCGCGCCTTAGCCGGTGCGCCGCCCCAAAGATTGTCGCGCACATGCAGCACATGATTGCGAAAATCCTTGAACTCTTTGTCGGGCGCTTTAGCGCCTTCCATGAATAATTCAGCATTGTGCAGGAACAAGCGCTGCCAGTCTTCGTGATTATCGCCTGTCAGATGCGCCAGCGAGTCGAGCGCCAATTTGTGATGGGTGCCATTGGCGTGGACGGCGCGTAAAATCCGGTAAAGCAATTGCATGTTGTGACCATTCGCTGGTTGTGTCTCAAAAGCGGCGTCGCAGCGGGAGAACCCGCGCGGGCAGCTAAGATCAACATTAAGCCGAGTCGGGGGGCATCGGCGCCGTTTTCCACAAGGGCGTGCCGGGAGGATCTCAGCTGCGCCGGTTTGGGTTTACGTGGACGCGGGTTTTGCCGGCTGGCCGCGCTGCTTTGCGCGTGATAGGACGCCCCAGAGAATAACTGTTGCACATTGGGGAAGGCGCGCGTCGTGGAGCTGATCTGGATACCCATCGCGGTTTTTGCCGCGCTGATGCAGGCTGTGCGCACGGCCGGGCAAAAAACGTTGAACGCGTCGATGTCGACCATGGGAACCACCTATGTGCGCTCGGCTGTCGGGCTACCGATCATGATCTGCTACCTTGCCGGTGTGCTACTTTATACCGGCGGCGGCGCGCCTGAATTCACCTGGCGGTATCTGGGGCACGCGGGCGCCGGCGCGCTTAGTCAGGTGCTGGCGACGGCGCTGCTCATTCAAATGTTTAGGCTGCGCAATTTTGCCATTGGCACCATGCTCACCAAGTCAGATCTTATTTTAACGGCGCTGATCGGGACGGCGTTTTTTTCCGAAAAGCTCAGTGGGCGCGGCTGGCTGGCGCTCCTTGTCGTGCTTGGCGGCATGGTGATTATGCTGGCGGGGAAATTTGTCTCGCTAGGTCATAATGTGAGCGGCGGCAGGAGCGAACACAGCGCCGGGCATGTTGGTGCTGCCACCAAGCGGGGGATGGCGGCGGGTGGTTTTTCCAAGCTGTTGTTCAGTCGAACGACGCTAATCGCCTCGGCTTGCGCGCTGATGTTTTCATTCTCATTCCTGTTTTTGCGCGAGGCCATTCTTGATTTGGGGGATCGTCCGGCCTTGTGGCGCGCCGCCTGGACAGTTGTTGTCGCGACAGGAATGCAGGCCGTCGGTCTTGGGCTTTGGCTGTGGGTGACTGAGCGGCGCGTGTTCTCGCAGATCTGGCCGAACCGGCGCGTAATCGGGTTCATCGGCTTGACAAGCGCGCTGGGTTCAATCGGCTGGTACACGGCTTTCGCTTTGGAAAACGCATCTTACGTGCGCGCCGTTGGCCAGGTTGAGGCGGTGTTTACGCTGCTGCTGTCCTGGGCCTATTTTAAAGAGCGCATCACGCGCCTGGAGTTTACCGGGATCGCCATTACAGTAGTCGGCGTCGTCATGTTCCGGCTGTTGTAAGCGCAAAGAGTACAAGCTGCGTGGGGCGCTGCCGGTTAACAATGATTATGCATTTTTGCAAGAAACAGTTCTCTCAAAAACCCTAATGTAATATATATTTTCACAGCGGCAACCTGCGGGAAATACTGCCGGTATTGCTGTGGGCGATGATGTATTTGGCGAGCGGGATGCCGGCAAAAGGGCGCTGTAAGCGGATATAACCGTTGGCCGTTCTAGCTGACGAGATTTGGTATTCGTGCACAGTTATTTGGCGGATACTGGAAAGGCCATCTGGAACAGCCATAATGATTTTTGGGCCCCCGCAACAATTTTTTTGAATGATTGCGTAACGGAGTATTTTGCAGATGTTTTCTTTAAAATCGTCCAGGTCAGCTGGCAAAAATCAGACCCAAACTGTAGCTGTACGGGCGCCAGAAGCAAATCCGGCATTGCCTGCAAAAACCAAGCTGGCAGCCAAGGACTTTAATGGCTTTGAGGCGATCGACGGTGAAGGGGTCGTTCTCGTCGGCAAGGGAACACATATTGTCGGCGAGATAACAAATTGCTCGGTGGTAGAAATCCAAGGCATTTTGGAGGGCACGGTGTCTGCCGATGTCGTGATCGTGCGCGATGGCGGTGGCTTCAAAGGAAACTTCAGGGCTGAGCAGGCGCAAATTCATGGCGTCGTCGAAGGCGGTGTTACGGTGCATGGGCTGCTTGATATCCGCGCCACAGGTAAAGTCACCGGCGACGTAACCTATGAGGAATTGGCCGTCGCTGTTGGTGCTCATGTTTCCGGCCAGATTGCCTCGCCGGCCACAATCGATGCGCCATCGGTCTCTGATGCTCCAATGGATTCAGACGCCCCAGTGGTGTCAAACACCCCGCCGGTCTCGATCACTGGCGGTAACCGGCTCTATGAAAACCCGTCGCAAACACCGCCGCAATTACCGCCAAAGCATATTGACAGCCCAACTGGTGCGCAAGGCGACAGCAGTGCGGCTTTGATGGAAAATCATATCAGCGCGGCATTGGCGCCAAAGAACTGAAATCGCTCCAGCCGGCGGGTAGCTTCATGTCGCTATGCTGCTGCGGAGCGCCGTGGAAGAATGTGCCTGCGCGGTTTTGCGTCCTCCATCTCTTAGTTTTAAGCGCTTCTCTATTGTGACAGTCTCTCATTGCAGCACGCCACCAAATACAAAACCCCGCGCTGGCGGTTAAACGCGAGCGCGGGGTTTCTCTGTTTCTTGCTCAGGCTTTGTGGCCCGAGCGGTGTATGGTGTCAGGCCTGGAGCCTGAGGAAACGTGAACGCCAGGGGGCTTAGTCAAACGGCAGCCCCTTAACAAATGAAAGGCCGCGCCTTTACATCATGCCGCCCATACCACCCATGCCGCCCATGCCGCCGCCCATATCAGGCATGCCGCCGCCGCCAGCGCCGTCTTTGGCTGGTGCGTCGGCAACGCCGGCTTCGGTGGTGATCATAAGGCCAGCAAT
>JAJRRE010000431.1 GCA_024279745.1 Alphaproteobacteria bacterium | reverse complement strand
TTGTATAAGCAACGTTCATATATTCGGTTAGCCGGGTCATCCCTGCGAGTGCGGGGAACGCAAACGACACGGCGCGCAGTTTTTCGCAAATCCCGGGTCATCCCTGCGAGTGCGGGGAACGCTTGTAAGTTGCGCCATTTTTGTGATTGGCGACCGGGTCATCCCTGCGAGTGCGGGGAACGCCTTGACTGAGACGTGTTAGGCATTCTGTATTCCGGGTCATCCCTGCGAGTGCGGGGAACGCATTCCGTTAGTTGATAGAGGAGTAGGAAGAAACGGGTCATCCCTGCGAGTGCGGGGAACGCGGTCACCCGCGGTGTGCTGCACAAGTATCGTTCGGGTCATCCCTGCGAGTGCGGGGAACGCTCTTGCGTGTAACGCCATGATATAACGTATTATTTTAAATTGTCAAAGAGCTACCGAACTGATCAATGTTCAATTAGATCGGTCTAGTGATGTTAGTCGCCATTCAATTTCGTCCACAGCTTAGTCTGTAATCGGCTCAATGTCATGGCCTTCAATTGGCAGGAATTGCACAAGCTTGAGGCCATCGGCGTCGATGGGCATGCGCCGGTTCTTGCCGCAGGTTAGAAAGTCAAAACCGGTCTCGGACGGCACTGACCAGGTCATCACCGCATCGCCGTCGTCGATATCGCCGACCACCTGATCCCAAATCATTTCGCGGGTGCGGCGCGAATAATTGCCGACATAGATGCCGGCACGCACTTCCAGCAGCCAGACGCTGAGGCGACCGCGCAGCCGCGGCGGTGCATTATTGGTTGCGATGACCAGCATCTCCGACCTCCTCCTCAGTAATGGCGATGGGCTGGGCTTCATCATGGGGCGGCGGCGGTTCAAACCCACCGGCTTCCAGCATTTCCTCAATCGCGGGAATGATGCGTTTGAGAAGCCCGGTCTGGCGAAATCGATCGCGGCAGTCGCGGCGCACTTCGCCGACAGGATCTGATGCAAATGGCTGTAGGCCTTTTTGTGCCTTTCCGGCAATCTTGAAGGCGGCAGGAACCACGGTCTCGAATTTGAAAACGTCCGCGACATCGTAGACAAAAGAACGCGCCTTGCCCGTGTGCAAAAAGCCGATGGCGGGGGCGTAACCGGCGGCAAGAATGGCGGCTTCCGACAGGCCATAAAGGCAGGCTGTGGCCTCAGATAAGCAGCGATTGGGCAGATCGGCGGCGTCGAAGGAGCCGGGCTTATAGCGCCGTGCCTGCCATTTGACCCCGTATTGGCGGGCGAAATTCTGGTACATGCGTTTGACACGCGCGCCTTCTATGCCGCGTAGCTGTTCTATGGACCGGCGTGCCGGCGCATCCTCGCCAAAGCGCAGATCGAACATGCGGCGTACGACTTTGAGCCGGGCGCTATCGTCAAGGGCGAGCTTGGCCTGATACAGTAGTTTGTCGGAGCGCGCGCCGCCTGGCTGCCCGGCCGAATATAGCCGCACGCCCGCTTCGCCGACCCAGACAATGAGGCAGCCGACGCGCCCGGCCAGACAGCTTGCCGCGTGCGACACGCGTGTCCCCGGCTCCAGCATGATGCAGGCGACGCCGCCGACGGGAATTTGCGTGCGGACGCCGTTTTTATCGACCAGCACGAAGGCGCCGTCGATGACATCGAGCCGGCCCATGGCGAGGAACAGGATCGAGGCGCGGTCCTTGATCGGGATTGGTTTGGGCGGCGCCATGCCGGGGGTTTTAGCGGTATCTGATTTAGTTTTGGGCGCCGCCGCTTTGGTGGCTGGTTCTTCTGACGGTGGCCGGTTAGGCGGTGGCTCGTCAGGCTTTTTATCGTCCATGGGCGGCGCTCCTCTTATGTGCGGGTTATAGGCGGCGGATCAGCATCAGGCCGCAGCCGAATGCTTTGGCAGATCCGAAACCTAGGCTGAGTTTTTGCAAGAAGGCAGCCGGGTCGGTGATTTGCAGGGCGCCGTCAAACTCCAGGACTGAAAACTGTATCGGACCGGTTTTTTTACTGCGCCGCGGAATAACCATTTGGCGATATCCGTCGCATTTGACATTGGTCGCCTCAAAGCCATAGCGCCCGCCCTGCTTGGCCAACCAATCCGCGCCAGCTTGTTGGATAATCTTGTTGCGCCCGGCACCCCGTTCACCGGCTTCATTGGTCGCCGGATTTGCCCTGGCTAGTGGCTGCAAGGCGTCCATCACGACATCATGGCGCTGGCTATGTTTTTTGCCTTCGGCCTTACGGGCAACGACCGGGTTCGCGCGCAAAGAAAAAGCCAGGCGGTCACCGGCCGCCAGGTGCGGCGCCCATTCTTTGTGTTAGATCTGAAAGTGATCATTGAGCGGCTTGCGGGCGGACAAAATGAAGAATGTGCCGGCGCTGTCTTCGCGCCACAAAAAATCACGCTTTCGGTTTGTGTCGTCTGCAAAAAGCGACCAGACAAGTTGGTGCCGGGCGTAGGTCGTGCTCCCCTTTTGACTGACCGGATCGTTCTTGTCAGGCAGCAAAAGGCTGGCGATGGCCTGGATATGGGCATCGGGTTTCAGGCATACACGGGAAAACCAGAGATTTGTCATTTGCTGGTCTCCTGGCTGAAAACCTCATCATCATGTTTGACAAGTACCAGGACAGCCTCGCGATGCGCTGTGAAATGCCAGCCTATGCGATCAATGGGTTCGTCATTGACGGTCTCAAAGCGGGGATTTGTGTCTGGCTTATCGATCAATGCATCGTATGTGTCGCGGCTCAGTGCGACATAAGGCGGCGCCGCAGTCTTTATTCCGGTACAGCTTTGCAGATCCCGTTGTTTATCGGCGTTCTGGCGTTTGTCCGTTTTTTGAAGAGCCTGCAAAATGTCATTAGCTTCCAATAGCCACGGATCAAGCGGTAGCGACAAAGGGCAGGACTTTCGCCCCAGGTAAAGCGTAAAGCGGGGTCGCCTCAGGGCGTCAATCAATTCATCTAATGACCAGCGAGCACTGGGCCGGGCAGCAATTGCAATATGGTAGTGGACATCTATTCGGTAGTCGCGCCGCGTAATAATAGTCTTGCGCTTACCACGTTTCAGAGCGTCGGCGCGCGTGCGTGGATGCAGTTTTTTATCGCCAGCAACCGCCTGGACCGTATGATAGTCCTGCAACGGCGTGCCGGGATTATCGACGCGCACGGCCATATCATAACCCGTGCGCAGGGCCTCCTGAGCCTCGCCGTCGTCGCGCCGAATACCCAAGGCAGCGCCCACAAGACCCAGTATAGCCGATTTTCCGGGCCGCTCGCGGCTGCCGCGTCGTTCATGGCCCGCCACCTCACCAAAGGAGGCCAGGGGCGCGGCGAGTGTGAAGATGAGAAAAGAGGAGCTCATGCGCCGCTTCCCTTCGCTGCTGTTGCCCCGGCACAAAACTGGGCAATTTCGATAAGCGGGACGCTGCCTTCGGCGCCCAGATGCATGACTTTGTGGTCATCGGCGCAGTCTCCATAAGCGTCATCCATGTCTTTGCGTAATTTTTCCAGCCGCTTGATCGAGGCGCTCATCAGGTCTTCGTTATGTACGGGCTTCAAGAAAGCACCGGCCAATGTGCGCGGCTGCTGGTTGCCCCGTTCGGCAAGGATGTATTGGGCGCGTCCGCCATGGGCAAAGCTGTTCTTTTTGCCGTCGGGCGAGGCGGTGGCGAGGGCTTCGATCAACGCAATTGTGGCAGTTTCAGCAAGGGGGACATCGCCGTCGAGATTGTTTACCAGCAGGTCGCGATTGATACAGGCGTAGATGTAGAACACGCCGGAGCCGAAGCCGAGTTCACCGATAAAACCAGCGCCTGCATCTTCTGCCGGTTTTTTGAGATCATCGACGGCGGTGTAGAAGTCGTTCTCTATGGTAACGCGATTGGTTGTGATGGCGTGGGCAATCTGCACGGCGGCGTCGCGGTTAAAATCGGGATTGTCCGCCAGCATGCGCCCGAACATGGCGATGTCGACCGCGCCGTCTGCCAGTTTCAATAAACCCCATTCCTTCATGATTTTTTTGATGGCGTCTGCCGCTTGGTCTTTTTTGCCGCTCTTTTTCCCCGTGACCGCACCGTCTGTTGCCTGGGTTGCGCTGGGTAATTCAATTTCGCCAGAAGCGAGTTTGTCTGCTAGCGCCAGTGCGGCTTTCTTTTCATCCGGGGAGATAAAAGCAAGCTGCTTTATACGCGCGTCATGATGCTTGTTCTGGTCATCTATTTTGCCGTACGCGCTTGCGATAGCTTTGGCAATTTCAAGGGCTTTGTCCGCCGCAACTTGTTTATCGAGAAGATGCGTCTCTATGACTTCCCCAAGGCGCTGCGTCCGATCTCCCATATTTCCAGGATTTTTCAGCCGCTCTTCAAACACGTCCGAAGTGCGCAAGGCCCGTTTGAGTGATTGCGATGAAATACGCATGCGCTCCGTATTGCCAAAACGCGCGGTTTTGGGGCGGCCCAAATCGTCGCGGTTGGGATTGGATGGTGGATAGGTGGTGAGCAGATGCAGTTGAATAAAACGGCTCATGATGCGGCCTCCTTGGCTGTCGGTTCGTCGGATCTGTTGGTGCTTACAAGCGCTTTGGCGGTGTTGTCAGGATCGGCGTCGCCCGCGCCCCAATAGTCATATGTCCAGGCAATGCGGGTTTTGTCGCTCCACCAGTAAAAGGCGTCGCCGATGTCACGGATGTTGGCGGTCCCTTTGAGGAGTTTGACCGCGCCGCGCATCTCGCGCATGAGATCGGCAGGCTCACGCGCCGCTATCAGGCGCTGAAAGCGCAAAGATGACATGACGGCGTTGTCACCCTTACTGTCGGGGCCGAGCTGGCGCGCCATATGCTGGGCGCGCTTCTTATCATCTTTGTCTCGATGGGTTTTTACATGGGTCAACACCGCGGCGAGCGCGCCGATACGGGCAAGACGCGCCTGATCATCCAAGCTGGCGCCAAGCCGCTTTGCCAGGCGAATGGCCTGTTCTTCGGTGAGCGCGTCAATCGGTGAAGATGCGCGGCGCAGACGGGCCAGGGCGCCTGGATCGCCGGGCGACGTTACCTTGCCGGACTTGTCGGTTTTTGGCTGCAATCCATTCCACCATTCAAGTACCTTTTGGCCGGGGCTTTTGTTATCGCCTTTATCATCGGCGTCTTTGCTCATGACATGGTTCCTTTTTTGCTTGGCTTGGAAGCCGTTGGAATGGGCAGCTTGAGAATGCCGCGCAATGACTTTGCTCCCTTGGCGAATAATATGTAGCTGGTCAGCTTTTTTCTTGCCTCGACCACCTGTCTGGCTCGGTCTGGGTCATTGGGGTCCGGCTGGGAAGTCGCATCGAAGCCGTTGAAGGCGGCGTGCTGCAAATGCTTCAGCCAGTGTTTGGCGAAGGGCTGCTGCCAGTCGTCATTGGCTACGGCTTTCGCGGCGGCTCGGCCTAGTATTTGGTGAAAATTAATTTCGGTGTCGGCGAAGAAGGATTCGCGGGCGCTGGTGAGTAATGCGCTGTCACCGCCTGGCTTATTACCGCCAGCTTTCAGCGCTTCTTGTATCGCGCCGATCATGGATTTGGAGGCGCTTTGCGCAGCGAGAACCATGTTGCGAGCGAATTCGTCGAACTTCTCCTGCGCCTGTCGATTGGCCAGCACATAAAGCGGCTGCTCGGCCAGGATGAAATCGAGCGGTTTCATTTTGCTCATGGCCCAGCCGGCAATTAGGATCAGCGGGCTTGCGCCGTCTGATCGGGAAGGCATCCCGCGCAGGCGCTCCTTGAATTTCGTTATGGTGGCGGCAGGCAAATGTGTGCTTTCTTGATTGCCCAGCACGATTGCG
>JAJRRE010000430.1 GCA_024279745.1 Alphaproteobacteria bacterium | reverse complement strand
TTAATCATTTCACCGGGTTTCCTCTTATCCATTTGGCTATTTGCGAGCAAATTAAGCTTGGCTTGCGCGCGCCAATGATCGATAACAAAGATTAATGCGCACCATAAATGCGCCGAATGTCATGTGAACGATCTGAATTGGGGGAAAATGGGTGGAATATTTCGTCCAGCAATTAATTAACGGCATAACTTTGGGGTCGATCTACGGGCTGATCGCCATCGGTTATACCATGGTGTATGGCATTATCGGCATGATCAACTTCGCCCATGGCGACGTCTTCATGATCGGCTCATTCATCTCCTTGATCGTTATTGTGGCGCTTGGCCTGACTGGCGCCACATCGACCGGTGTGCTTATTCTGGCACTGCTGCTTGTGCTGCTGATTTCGATGTCATTGACCGCAGTCTGGGGCTGGACCATTGAGCGGCTGGCCTACCGCCCGTTGCGCGGCTCGTTCCGTCTGGCGCCGCTGATTACGGCGATCGGCATGTCGATTGTGCTTTATAATGCCGTGCAAATCAGCCAGGGCGCCCGGGTTAAGCCGTTGCAGCCGTTAATCACCGGTAGCCATGCAATCATGGAAGGTAACGGCTTTCAGGTGGTACTGTCGAATATTCAGATCCTGATTGTGCTGACCACGGTGACGCTGATGGGCGTCTTCACCTATGTCATCACCAAGACGTCTTTGGGCCGCTCCCAGCGCGCTTGCGAGCAGGACCGGACCATGGCGGCACTGACCGGCGTCAATGTTGATCGCACCATATCTTTGACATTCGTCATTGGTGCCGCATTGGCCTCCGTCGCCGGGTTGATGTTCTTGCTCTATTACGGCGTGATAGATTTCTATATCGGCTTCGTCGCGGGTATCAAAGCCTTTACGGCTGCGGTTCTGGGCGGCATCGGCTCGCTTCCCGGCGCCATGCTGGGCGGCCTGATCATCGGCTTGATCGAGACCTTCTGGTCGGGCTATTTCTCGGTGGAGTATAAAGACGTGGCCGCGTTTTCGCTGCTAGCGATTGTCCTGATCTTCCTGCCATCGGGTCTGCTTGGACGGCCTGAAATCGAGAAGGTGTAATCCTAGTGAGCGAATTAGCAGATAAGACGGCCGGTGCCGGACAAGGCACGCATGGCACTGCATCGGGACCGAAAATCATCGGCGCTTTGAAAGATGCCGCGATTGCCGGTGTGATTGCCCTGTTACTTGCAATCCCTATTCTGTCCTTCCGCACCATTCCCGGCGATGGCGGCCTGGCGATGTATAGCCGCTGGCGCGAAGTCGCCATCGCCGTTGCCGCCGTCTTCACTGGGCGGTTACTGCTCAATCTGTTCTGGTGGAGCCAGTCGGGCACCCCCAGCCGCACAAAGGCATCAGCGCTTAAATCGCTCAGCTCCCTGCTATCATCCAGCACACGCTTCATTGCGCCAGCGGTTATCATTTTCGCCTTTCTCCTGCCGTTCATGCCCTTTTCCAATCGCTACATTATGGAGCTGGCGGTTCTTGTCCTGACCTATGTCATGCTTGGCTGGGGGCTTAACATCGTGGTCGGTCTGGCTGGGCTTCTTGATCTGGGTTATGTCGCCTTCTACGCGGTAGGCGCCTATTCCTTTGCCCTGCTGGCAACGACATTTGGCTGGTCATTCTGGATCTGCCTCCCGCTGGCGGGTATCCTGGCGGCGATGTGGGGTGTGATCCTGGGCTTTCCAGTGCTGCGCCTGCGCGGCGACTATCTGGCCATTGTGACATTGGCCTTTGGCGAAATCGTTCGCATTGTGCTGCTCAACTGGTACACCTTTACCGGCGGCCCGGACGGCATTTCCTCCATTCCGCGCCCCACCTTTTTTGGTCTTGAATTCAAACGCTTTGGCGACAATACCTTCGCGCAATATTTCGGACTTGAATATTCATCGCTGCACCGGATCATATTCCTGTTCTACATTATCCTGATCCTCGCCTTGATCACCAATTTTGCCACCATGAAGCTGCGCCGCCTGCCCATTGGGCGCGCCTGGGAGGCCCTGCGCGAAGACGAGATTGCCTGCAAGGCGCTTGGCATCAACACCACGACGACCAAGCTGTCGGCCTTTGCTATCGGCGCTATGTTTGGCGGCTTTGCCGGCTCGTTCTTTGCCACCAAGCAAGGCTTCATCTCGCCTGAATCATTCGTCTTTTTAGAATCGGCGCTTATTCTGGCCATTGTGGTTCTGGGCGGTATGGGCAGCCAGATCGGCATTGCCATCGCCGCCGTCGCCATGATCGGCGGTATTGAACTGTTCCGCGATTTGGCTGAATATCGCATGCTGATCTTCGGCCTGGCCATGGTGTTGATCATGGTGTGGAAACCGCGCGGCCTGGTCGGCACGCGAACGCCGTCGATCTTTCTCAAGGAGAAGAAGACCATAAGCGCCGATCTGGTGCAGGAGGGGCATGGATGAGCGATATGTCTTCTCCTTCCAATTCCAGTTCCAGTTCTGGCAACGCTGCAGGCAACACGTCCGCTAAAACGCCGGTGCTTACCGTTGACCATTTGACCATGCGCTTTGGCGGTCTGATCGCCATTGACGATTTATCGTTCCACGCCTACCGCGGCGACATCACCGCCTTGATCGGCCCCAATGGCGCTGGCAAGACAACCGTGTTCAACTGCATCACCGGTTTCTACAAACCAACCGTTGGCATGTTGACCCTGGACCGTCCCGACACCGGCGCATCGTTCATGCTGGAGCGCTATGACGATTTTCTCATCAATGCCAAGGCCGGCGTCTCGCGCACCTTCCAGAACATTCGCCTGTTCGCCGGCATGACAGCGCTGGAAAATCTGCTTGTGGCGCAGCATCAACGGTTGATGAAAGCGTCGAATTTCACCATTGGCGGCCTGCTTAGCCTGCCCGGTTATCGCCATGCGGAAGAAGCCGCTATTGAAAAAGCCGCCCATTGGCTGGAGCGTATCGAGCTGACCGATCGCGCCGACGACGCGGCCGGCGATCTGCCTTATGGTGATCAGCGGCGCTTGGAAATTGCCCGCGCCATGTGTACCGATCCAGTGCTACTGTGCCTGGATGAACCCGCTGCCGGGCTGAACCCACGCGAATCCGCCGATCTCAATGCCCTGCTGCGCGACATCCGCAAAACCGACGACGTTTCCATATTGCTGATCGAGCATGACATGGGCGTCGTCATGGAGATTTCCGACCACATCGTCGTGCTCGACTATGGCAAGAAAATCGCCGACGGTACGCCAGAAGAAATCAGGGGCGATGACGCTGTGATCGCAGCCTATCTGGGTGTCGAGGACGAAGAAGTTGAAGCTGTTGAGAAGGAGATCGGCGTATGAGTTCCGCAATGCTCTCAGTCAAGGCTGTTGAAACCTTTTACGGGAAAATTCAGGCACTGCGCAGCGTCGATCTGGAAGTGCGCAAAGGCGAGATCGTCACCATGATCGGCTCCAACGGCGCCGGCAAGACCACGTTGATGATGACCATTTGCGGCAGCCCGCAAGCGCGCACCGGCCGTATTTTATTCGAAGGCACGGATATCACGGCCATGCCGACCCATGATATTATGCATCTGGGCATTGCACAGTCCCCCGAAGGGCGACGCATTTTCCCGCGCATGACCGTCGTTGAAAACCTGCAAATGGGCTCTATTCTCAACAAAGACGCCGAGGCGACATTCGATGAAGATCTTAAAAAGTCTTATGATCTGTTCCCGATACTGAAAAGCCGTGAAACTCAGCGCGCCGGCACCTTATCGGGCGGCGAGCAGCAAATGCTGGCCATTGCGCGGGCTCTGATGGGGCGGCCCAAATTACTGCTGCTGGATGAGCCGTCGCTTGGTCTGGCGCCGCTGATCGTGCGGCAGATTTTCGACGTCATTCGCGATCTCAACAAAAACAGCGGCCTGACGGTCTTTCTGGTTGAACAAAACGCCTATCACGCTCTGCGCCTGGCTCATCGCGGCTATGTCATGGTCAACGGCAAAATCACCATGAGTGCCACCGGCGCCGAGCTGCTGGCACGCGACGATATCAAATCGGCCTATCTGGAAGGCGGCGCTCATTAGCAGGTTCAGGCCGGCTTAACGACATTAAACGAAACCGAATGCAGAATTTGCGATTACATGACTTTTTTCTCGTTTGGGAAATGGAGTAACTGACGTGAAATGGAGTAACTGATGGGACTATTTTGGGAAATTTCTCCGATTCACTTCTGGATGCTCACAGTCGTGATTGGCGGCGGCGCAGCCTGGCTGACGGGCCGCGCTCTGGCTCTGTCCTGGCGCCCATACTGGCAGGTCGTCGTGTACTGTTTAATCCTGGGACTTGCGGTTCGATTTTTCCATTTCGCTCTGCTGGACGGCACCTTGCTGTCGGCCAAACATTACCTTGTCGATACCGCGGTGCTGATCGCGCTATCGGCCATCGCCTATCGTATGGCCCGCACCACGCAAATGGTAACGCAATATCCGTGGTTGTATAAACGCTCCAGCCCGCTAAGTTGGTCGGCAAAATAGCTGTTTACGCGAGATATGTGTGAAGGTAATAGAGTAATTGCGCATAAAGCCCTCGACAGACTTTTCTTTTGCCAAGATTGGGCCTTAATGTGCGCCACCTAATACAGGTACTCAATCCTGTAATGAGGTCTGCATGTCGTAGATCTCGACTTTTGGAGGAACCCTAAGAATGAAAAAACTACTATTAACAGCGGCTTTTGCTACCGGTCTGACCGGCGCGGCAACTGCAGCTGATATCAACATTGCAACCGTTGGCCCCATGACCGGCCAATATGCAAGTTTTGGCCAGCAAATGAAGGCTGGTGCTGAACAGGCGGTTGCCGACATCAATGCAGCAGGCGGCGTTAAAGTCGGCGGTGCTATGATGAAGCTGAAGCTGACCGTTGGCGATGATGCGTGCGATCCCAAACAGGCTGTTGCGGTTGCAGGCAAACTGGCTGCCGACAAAGTGCAGTTCGTGGCTGGGCATTTTTGCTCCGGCTCTTCAATCCCTGCGTCCAAGGTTTATGCTGAAGAAGGCATCATCCAGATTTCACCAGCATCGACCAATCCAAAGCTGACCGACAATCGCGCCGGTCCTAACGTTTACCGCGTTTGTGGCCGCGACGATCAGCAAGGCTCGGTTGCGGGCAAATATCTTGCCACGGTCTTCAAAGGCAAGAAAATCGCCATCATTCACGACAAGACCGCTTATGGTAAGGGCCTTGCCGATGAAACCAGAAAAGCTTTGAAATCCAATGGCGGTTCTGAGGCCATGTATGAAGCTTATACGGCTGGCGAAAAAGACTACACCGCGCTTGTCTCCAAGCTGAAGCAGGCTGGTATCGACGTTCTTTATGTTGGTGGTTATCACACCGAAGCGGGCCTGATGGTTCGCCAGATGCGCAACCAGGGCATGAAAACTGTTCTTGTGTCCGGCGACGCGCTGGTCACCAAAGAATATTGGCAGATCACTGGCCCCGCTGGTGAAGGCACTTTGATGACATTCTCGCCTGACCCTCGCTTGAACCCGGCAGCTGCTGACGTCGTAAAAGCATTCAAGGCAAAGAAAATCGAGCCTGAAGGTTATGTGCTCTACACCTATGCTGCTGTTCAAGCCTGGAAACAGGCCGTTGAAACA
Source organism: Alphaproteobacteria bacterium (assembly GCA_024279745.1). Taxonomy (GTDB): domain Bacteria; phylum Pseudomonadota; class Alphaproteobacteria; order Rhizobiales; family Hyphomicrobiaceae; genus JAJRRE01. The sequence continues at coordinate 3,402 of JAJRRE010000430.1, read as the reverse complement.
GCTGGCTCACTCGATGCTGGCAAGGTCATCAAGGCTCTGGACGCAGGCAAGTTTAAAACAGTGCTTGGCTCCTTCAGCTTCGACAAAAAAGGCGATCCGACATTGCCTCCTTATGTCTTCTACAAATGGTCAAAAGGCAATTACACCCAGCAGTAAATTCTGCTGATCAGGTGTAATCACCCGCACTGACAAAGAGACCCGCGCGACCGAGCCCACAAGCTCTTCGCGCGGGTTTTTTATTGCCAGCTTTCCCCCCCTCCTTTAATCGGCATCAGAAGCTCGATATTCCAGCATTGAGTGGATTGGTTTGACGACTCCAGCATCCAACTTGTCGCATTTGGAATACCTTTGAATCACAGCTCCCCTATGATTGTCCCCATAACGTTCAAACTCTAGATCAAAACTTGGATTGAAATTTTGATCGCAAAATAATTGTCGGAGCAGGAATAAACTAAAGCAAAAGGGGAGGACAGAATGACTGACAATTCTGAAACAAGAACCGACTACAAGGTCGGCCAGGATAATATAACGCCCTTTGGGCTTGATATTCATAACCCCGTTTTTCTAATCTCTGGTCTCTCAATCGTGGCGTTCGTCATTGTCACTTTGATGTTTCAGCAAGACGCCACCGCGTTCTTCGGTTGGCTGCGTCCCTTTTTAACGTCGACATTTGACTGGTTCTTTATTGGCGCTGCCGATATCTTTGCGCTATTTGCCTTGTTCTTGATCGTCTCTCCGCTGGGCAAAATCCGATTGGGCGGCCAGGACGCCACACCGGACTATGGCTATATCGGCTGGTTCTCGATGTTGTTTGCCGCCGGCATGGGCATCGGGCTGATGTTCTTTGGCGTGTCTGAACCAATGTCGCATTTTGCTTCTTCCATGGGCGGCACGACAATTGAGAACGGTGTGCGCACCGATTGGGCGCCGCTTGGTGCGGCTGCCGGCGATGCGGTAGCGGCGCGCAATCTAGGCATGGCTGCCACCATCTACCATTGGGCCCTGCACCCTTGGGCGATCTATGCCACGGTAGCGCTGGCGCTGGCGTTCTTTACCTTCAATCGCGGCATGCCGCTGACATTGCGCTCGGCGTTTCATCCGCTGTTCGGCGACCGGGTTTGGGGCTGGACTGGCCATATCATTGATATATTGGCGGTGTTCGCGACGATCTTTGGCCTTGCGACATCGCTCGGGTTCGGCACCCAGCAAGCGCTCGCCGGGCTGAATTATCTGTTCGGCGCCGGAACCGGGAGTTTCTCACAAGTACTGTTGATTACAGTCATCACCGGTATTGCGCTGGCATCGGTTGTGCGCGGCCTTGATGGCGGCGTGAAGGTTTTGTCGGAACTCAACATGGCGCTTGCAGGGCTATTGTTCTTGTTCGTATTGGTGTTTGGACCAACGGCGACCATTGTCGAAACCATCCTCGCAGGCGGCCTGGCTTATGTGAAAGAATTGATACCGCTGTCAAACCCGTTTGGGCGCGAAGACGTCAACTTCTCGCAAGGCTGGACCGCCTTCTACTGGGCCTGGTGGATTTCCTGGTCGCCATTCGTCGGCATGTTCATTGCGCGCGTCTCGCGCGGGCGCACAGTGCGTGAGTTCATGATCTGCGTTGTGCTGATCCCGACTGTGGTTTGCGTGTTGTGGATGGGGGCATTTGGCGGCACTGCCATTGCGCAGGTGATAGCCGACGCTGCCGCACCAGTTAAATCCGCTGCGCTTGAATTAAAACTGTTTGAAATGTTAAAGCCGCTACCGTTTGCCGGCATCAGCTCATTCGTCGGTATTGTTCTGGTCATTGTCTTTTTCGTGACCTCATCAGATTCCGGCTCGCTCGTCGTCGATACGATCACCGCCGGCGGCAAAACAGATTCGCCCGTGTCGCAACGCGTTTTCTGGTGCACATTTGAGGGTCTGGTGGCAGCAACTTTGCTGCTGGTCGGCGGTGCCAAGGGGCTGACCGCCGTGCAGGCAATGGCGGTTTCAACCGGCTTCCCCTTCACCATTGTGCTGCTGGGCATGTGCATCAGCCTATATATGGGGCTGCGCCAAGCTTATAAAGAGCTTTAGCTGGAACACCCAGACAAACATACGAAATGGCAGGCAAGGTTTTCTTGTCTGCCTTTTTGGCTCACGGTGCGTACTTTTATGGCCTCACGGGCGAAGTGGCCCTCCGGCGGGGCGGGCCATAAGGCCCGGATCGCTGGCGCTCTCGGTCGCAGTCGCGACGCAGCCTGCCCAAATGGTTAGAACGGGGCTGGAATCGTGAGCCCCGTGCTGTGATGCATCACGGTTTTTTCTAGCTGGCAACACCGGGAGCAACGCGACCCGCCAATCGTTTGGCGCGCCGTCGCAGGCCCGAGCTTTGCGAGGAAGAGCCGCGAGACAAAAAAACCGCGCAGCTACGAAGGCTCACGGTTTATTCTGGCTGGCACCCCAGCGGCCAAAGGCCGCCGCGAACCGTTTCGCGCGCCATCATGTCGGAGGCATGTTCCACATGACGCAGGCGCAGGCGGCTTTGCCGCCGGTGCGCACCGTGAGATAAAGAATGGCGGAGAGAGAGGGATTCGAACCCTCGAGACGGTTCCCCGCCTACACGCTTTCCAAGCGTGCGCCTTCAGCCACTCGGCCACCTCTCCTAAAGTCGTCGTTGGATCAACGATCCCAGAGGCTGAAGATAAGTGCACGCCCAAAAAACACGTGCGCCTTCAGCCACTCGGTCCCCTCTCCTAAAGTCGTCGTCGGGCCTAGAAATCCACGGCCAATTGCACTGGGTTTAGCCCCAGCAACGGGCGGAATATAACCATGCGGCGGCGCAGCGCAAGAGTAAGCTGCATTGATGGCCTAATATTTCCCAAGAACAGCGCATTAAACGAGCTTATTGCCCCCTTGCCATCCGCGCGCCGTGGATTAATACTAATAAAGATCAGACTTCTCGATCAGTTTCGCAACGCTGCTTTACTGTGTTTTCGATCTCTTGATCGAACGGCTGATCTGACGGCTTAGGCCGTACGCAACCGTTGCCGAAACTAACCCGCCAACCAATCGAATTGGGAGGCATTTTTTCAACAATATCAATGGACAACCTGAATGTTCCTTGTTCGCCTCGTGGGTAGTTTTTTCCTTTTGATCGCGGCGCTGTCGCTGATCCATGATGGTGGCATGACCTTTTCGCACAGCAAGGGAATTTTGATCACACCGATTGGCCAGCATTGGTTTGATGTCTCGCCAGCCAGCCTTGATGCAGCAGAAAGTACCGTGCGCAGTTTTTCTCCCTGGTTTTGGGATAATATCGTGTTGAGTGTGCTGTTTTATCCCGCCTGGGTTGTTTTCGGTCTGCTCGGACTGGCAATCTGTTATGCCGGACGCAAAAGAGAGCGGATCAATATCTACGCCAAT
>JAJRRE010000429.1 GCA_024279745.1 Alphaproteobacteria bacterium | reverse complement strand
GAAACTTATCTTTGGTTCGCACAAGGATCGGCGATCCGGAAGACCCTGGTGCAGCCCGGCACGAATGCAGCATCGTTTGTGACCCAAGACCAACACGATTTCGCAACATCCTTCTGGAAGCCCGTGTGATTTTTCGATCCAAAAACTTACACTTGGGAGAGAGCAGCATGCCATCACGAAACCGATCACCATGATACCCAACCATCATCAACTCACCGCGTTTTTCAGCAGATATCAGTTTTGTGCGGGTCATTGACGTCACCTGCAACTGACTTTTGCATATTGGCTCGGCCAAACGAACAAGCGCCCAGTCGGTTTTGAACCTGGCGATGGAGCGAATGTAACGCTTGTACCCCAGCACAACATTGAAGGCAGCTTCTTCAGAGCTTCCGCCCTTGATATAGGATCGTTTGTTACCGAATATCCGTTTCAATTTATATCTTTGATAATAGGACCGATCAGATCGTGCCGAGCGATTGGGCAAAAAGAAACGGGAAAATGCCAAGCCCCCCTTCCTCTTTCCAGACTTATGGTCATAAAAACAATGTGCTGAAGTAACAACCAGATCCGGGGCGACACAAAAGGCCGTGCAAGTACCGCCAACCTGAAAATACAGGATGCCGATGCTAGCTACAATCGATTTCAAGTCATCCCCGACGACTATCCGTTTACCTTTGCCACGCGCTTTGATAACCCGCTTTTTGGTTCGTTTGAGCCGTTTTGAATTGGCCTTGCTCTTGCGTGTTTTTGGCTTACTCAGCAACTTGCTCCGTTCCTGCCGCAACATGGCAAGCGCAGGCGATTGCGGCAGTGGCTTGGTTTTGAGGCGATCGATGCGCGCCGACACTTCATCTCGAACCTGGGCGGATTGAGCGTCTGCTGCCGACCTGACCAATGCGGCGGCGCGGCGGCATTTGGCGCTCTGTTCTCCTTTGCTATAGGAATAGATTTTACCGCCGCGATCGGTGACAAAGTCACCTTCGCCGAGGGCAGTTATCCCGGTGCAATTTGCAAGCCTGGCGGATAAGCTCCATTCCCGGCATAGCTTATTGCCCTTGACCGACCAGCTACCATTCATTTGTCCATAGCGGGAATCGAACGCACGCGATTTTCCGTTGTTCAAAAGCTCCATCGAGCCTGACCTACGACCGCAATAGCGAAAATGTTTTCCGCCCAGCTGCTTCTTGATTTGATCCCCGCTCAGTGCGGCAGCCTCAGCACTGACACGCGACAAGTTAGGGGCAAGAAACGCCAGACACAGATATAGTCCCGTCGCTAAAGTCACTGCAAACGCGCCTGCCTTCATACTCAAACCCTTTTTCATTGCGCACTTAACCAGCTTTAAGAATTGGCAGCCATGGCGCAATTCAGAAGCGCCGGGCGCCGGTTATAGGTATAAATCTTAAACCCATTGCCGGAGCGAAAAACATTTTTGCGAACTCTGGTCACAGTCGAACAGCGCACAATCTTCGGCCATCTGCTCCACTGGCGGCACAGCTTTCTGCCCTTGATCCACCAGCGTCCGCCCGATCTGCCATGCTGGTAGTCTATCAATCGGGCCGTCCCATTGCGGTTTACGCGCACCCAGCCTGAGGTGCGGCCGCAATACAGATAGGAGCGCCCGGCAAAATATCTCTTGATCTGCGCCCCGCTTAACGCCGCCGAGCCAGCTTGTGCCGGGGCGCCGATCAACGCAGCTGGTAGAGCTAAAGAAACACCGATCACAAATACCCAAAATAGTCTTTTCAAGCGGTACGCCATATAAGCTACTCCTCTTACGGCTCATTACCCCACGATCATCAGTTAACCACCTTATCAGTGTGGGGCCAAATTGAATTTCATCGATCCGCAATAACGGCGTCACAGCTCTTGCCGAGACTAAACACCCCCTTTGACCAGATCGCTGCATTGGTCTAGAATGATTCCAAACTAGTGCTTCGAGCCAGCGAACGAGCCAGCGAACTCGTAAGTGCATTTGTGTGCGCGGGAAGATGCCGATCGATTGTGTAATCGCCCGCAAACCAACAACCATCCCCTGCCGGACTTTCGTGGAGACACCGCCAATGTTTATTCAGACCGAACCGACCCCTAATCCCGCGACTTTAAAGTTTATTCCTGGCGTTCCCGTCCTCAATGAAGGCACCGCGGATTTTCGCTCTGGAACTGATGCGGGCGAATCTCCGCTGGCCCAGCGCCTGTTCGATATTGACGGCGTAGACGGTGTCTTTTTGGGCGGCGACTTTATTTCCGTCACCAAGGACACCTCCGAATGGCAGCATCTCAAGCCGGCCATTTTGGGCGCCATCATGGAGCATTTCATGTCTGGGGCGCCGGTGATCGACGGCCAGGCGCCAAGTGGTGCTGCTGCCGGCGCGTCTTCATTCGACCCAAAAGACGAAGAGACTGTCAACACCATTAAAGAGCTGCTGGAAACCCGGGTGCGCCCGGCTGTGGCGCAAGATGGCGGCGATATTGTTTTTCACGGCTTCAAGGACGGCATTGTTTCGCTGCATATGCGCGGCGCCTGTGCCGGTTGTCCTTCTTCGACCGCGACCTTGCAGCATGGCATTGAAAACCTGCTCAAGCATTTTTGCCCTGAAGTCAAAGGCGTTGTTGCGGTTTAAGTTTCGCGCCGCTGGTTGCAACCTGATACAGATACATCAATCCCCGCCTTTTGGGTGTTTCAAAGGGCGGGGTAGTTGCTTAAGCTGCGCAGCGCCTAAAGCGATCCCGGTTTGAAGCGCTCCCATCTCTTTGCGCATTTGTAATTGGAACAGGTTCTCCATGAACATTCTGGGCCTTGATACCTGCTTTGGCGCCTGCTCGGCGGCAGTGGGGATTAATGTTGCGGCAGGGGAAACTGCGCCCCCGGACAAGGTCTCAGGGGACAGTACATCCGGGGCCGGGCCTCGCCTTATAGGCCTGTGTGAGCAGATGCAGCGCGGTCATGCCGAACGCCTCGCTCAAATGATCGAAGACGTCATGACGCGGGCCGAGCTGGAGTTTAGCCAACTGGGCCGAATTGCCGTAACGACGGGGCCAGGCAGTTTCACCGGAACTCGTGTAGGCGTGGCCACTGCGCGCGCATTGGCATTGGCCGCCGACCTGCCGCTGATCGGTGTATCCAGTCTGGCGGTCATGGCCCGCGCGCCGTTGATCGCGACTGCCAGCATCGAAGGAGGCGGCGAACTAGACGACCAGCTCGACGATCACGCGCTGACAGGAACGCCAAGCGCTAAGCCTGGCGAAACCGGCAATCCCCAAAGCGCCGCCGATCAAATGGCCGTGATTGTCGACGCGCGGCGCGATCAGGTCTATGCGCAATTGTTCTCATTCGATGGACATCACGCCAAATCGCCGCCTTTGCTGCTTTCAATTGCACAAGCAGCACAAATCGGGGGGAAAACCCCTATCCTTTTTGTCGGTAGCGGAGCAAAACTTGTATCAAAACTAACCATAGACGCCGGCCGCCAAACAATCGTAAAAGCAACATCTTTACAGCCAAATATTTGTGATTATATCGGCATGGCGGCCTTAGCCCCGGTTGAGGCTGGAGCTGTGAAACCGCTTTATATGCGGCCAGCCGACGCCAAACCACAAGCGGGCAAGTCCATTGCAAGAGCATGAGGG
>JAJRRE010000428.1 GCA_024279745.1 Alphaproteobacteria bacterium | reverse complement strand
GGTTTGCATGAGTGTTTAGATCCTTGAAGCGCCGACGGTCTGAACCGATTGGGCGCAGATGCCTTATATGCGCTAGATGCCTTGAAGTGCATTGGCGGGGTTGGTGTCGCTAAACCGAGCTCCGCTTGCGCAGAATGGCACATAGCGCCACGATCACCAGCTGATAACGCCAATGGCAAAGATTTTGAGCGGCTTTTACACCAGTGCGCGCGCAAGTGCCAGCCCCAAGACGGGGCGAAGTGTATTTAAGAGAGCCCCACACCAAAAAATTCCTCGCATCGAGACAGTCTTTCCCTGCTTTCATACCAGTGGTCTGTAGCGTTGCCCAGGGCAGTTCGTGCCATAGCTGCACTTAGTCTCATAACAGCAGCGCTGCAAGACGTTAGCGGCGCTGCAAGGCCCGGAACTTAGGGTTTCGTTGCGGCAATGGCGGCTTGAGAGACCTCCAGCGCCGATAAGCCGGGCTGTTCAACCGCTTCACCAGGGCTTGCAACTTTTTTTCGTCACAGCGGAATTTCACAACTTCCGTCAAGTATATCAAACGCTTAACGCCAATGAGTAGAATCGGGGTCATAGTTGAGCGGATTTGTTGCGGGCCCTGGTCAATGAAAGTACCATAGCCCTGCGCCGTCAGTTTATCTTTTTCAGTCTTGGCATCCAGGCAGAATTTCACCGCCAGTTCCCGCGCTGTAGCGGCTTGCGGCGGCACGGCATTCGTGATCGCTACGGACAATATGAACGCGATTACCGTCGTCCTGTAAATTGTATGCACGCTCATTGTGAAACATTCTCAATAAAATACATTCTAAAACACGTAAGCGTTTGGTTCAATGTAGAATTCGCACCAATCAATGATGGCCGGCACAGCTCCTATCCGCAAATATTGCCTCAGCCCTCATAAGTCAGATGGATCTGGAAATCTCATCAAACTGTTTGGACCGGTGCAACATGCGCTGCTGCACATCTTGGCGCTCAGTAAACGGCGATCCGGGCCGCACGCATCACATCGGCCCGAATTAAGGCATTTGTCGGACGCCGGCAATCCCGCTACGCGCCATCATGGCTCAATCATTCCCATCCCGGCCAGCCATAACGACAATAAACGCGAGGCTGGCCATGAGTTGCATCAACTGCGATAGGCTTCAATAATCCCGAGCAAATCAGCAGCTTTCAAGCTGGCACCGCCAACAAGAGCGCCGTTGACATGGGCCACCCCCATCAACTCGCGCGCATTGGCGGGCTTGACTGAACCACCGTATAGGAGCCGCACCTTGTCTCCATCACCGGCAAAAGCCGTGACTGAGCACTGACGCAGAAAATTATGCATTTCTCTCACGTCGTCGACGGTTGGCGTCAGCCCGGTTCCAATCGCCCAAACCGGCTCATAAGCAATGATCGTATTCTGTGCTGTTGCGCTATCGGGCAAGGAGGCCAGCAATTGCCGTTCAGCCACTTTTTGCGCCAGTCCCGATTGCCGTTCGCCAGCCGTCTCGCCAATACACAAAATGGCGACAAGTCCGGCCTTGTAGGCCGCTTCAGCTTTCGATTTAACGATTTTGTCAGTTTCATAATGGTCGGCGCGGCGCTCCGAATGACCAACAATAACAGCACTGGCACCCGCATCTTTGAGCATTAGCGCGGAAATGTCGCCCGTGTGAGCGCCGGTCTCGTTCCAATGGCAGTCCTGCCCGCCAACTTGCACCGCACTGTCTTGTGCGGCCGCGGCCATCGGCGCCAACAAGGTTGCCGGCGGACACAACATGATATCAACGCCTTGCGCCAAAACCCCATCCGACAGGCCGGCGCGCAACTGTTCCACTTCTGCCAGCATAGCGCTCATGCCGTTCATTTTCCAATTGCCTGCGACCAACGGCTTTATGCCTTGTCCGTTCGGTGTCTCCTGAACCATTCTTTACCTGCCTCTTTCTTGATTAATGGCTTGCAAAGCCATACCACAAACCTAAATATCTAACAGCGGCCGAAGCAACCATGAGCTGTGCAACGGCGTTCCGTCCTGAAGCGCGCGGCGCGCTATTCCGGCTGCACGCCGCCCAGACTTCGCCCCTAAGTAAATGTATTTGAATGTTTTTTCACGACATCCACTTGCTAAGCCCTTCATCATGACCGACACAATTAGCCCCGCTGCCCAGGACGTTATGCCTGAACCTTGTTTAGAATGCCTAGTAACTCAGGGCTTGGACGTTGTCTTCCATAGCCCGGTCAGAGCATTAATTTGCAACACTGAAAAGTGCAAGTTTTTGTGCTGTTGGCCGTTTAGCCGTTTCGCCGCGCGCAAAACCTAGTATAGCTGTGAAGAAGGGGCAGCTTCAATGTGGCATCACGCGGCTCGCCATGCCGAGCAAAATATGCCAGTGATCCAGACTGTCACTGCTGGATTATCACGATCCGGGGCCTCCCGGGGTTTCATTGTCCCTTGGCCCCTTTCAACCTAACGACCCTTTGAATTAGACTGAAGAGAAACAGACATGCTCGAACAACTCAGACGCGGTGCCGGAACCTGGCTAGCGAAAATCCTCCTTGGCCTGCTAATGATCAGTTTTGCCTTCTGGGGCGTATCTGGGGTCTTCAGCGGCATCGGCCAGGGAACATTGGCAACCGTAGGTGATGTTGAAATCACGCCGCAGCGTTTTCAATCGGCCTTGCGCAGTGAGTTAACGATTTTGTCAACGCGCCTCGGCCGCCGGATTTCGCAGGAACAAGCGCGCGCTTTCGGGCTGGAGCAACGGGTCTTGAGCCGCTTATTGGGTGGCGCGGCTGTTGATAATCACGCAGCCGATCTCAGCCTAGGGATCTCCAGCGATGCCATCGTTACCTCCATCATGGACGAACAGGCATTCAAAGGGCCCAGCGGCAAGTTCTCGCCAATTGCATTTGATCAGGCCTTGCGCCAACTCGATATGGACCGGGCCGGATTTATTGCCATCCAGCGCCGGGAAAAAGTCGAGCAACATTTGACCAACACTCTGGTCAGTTCCATAGCGCTACCGGCACCAATGATCGATGTGCTGCATCGTTTTCAAAATGAAAAACGGCAGATCAAATATTTTATTCTTGACCCAAAGCTTGCCGGCAAGGTGAAAGAGCCAGACGATAACACTCTGAAGGCACATTATGAGGATAACAAGCGCCAATTCGTGACGCCGCAATATCGCAAAATCGCCCTGCTGTTTGCCACCCGCGACATGGCGGTTAAACGCGTCCCCATCACCGACAGCGAATTGCGCAAGGTTTATGAGCAAACCAGATCCCAATATGATGTCGCCGAAAAACGCCGCATCCAACAACTGGCTTTCCCCGACAAGGCTGCGGCACAAAAAGCCTATGCCATATTATCCAAGACGAAAGATTTCGAAGCTGCGGCAAAGAAACTTGGTTTTGAAAAGACCGACTATGAAATCGGCGAATTCACGCCGACGTCCATGATCGATGACAAGGTCGCCCTGGCCGCGTTCAAATTGAAGAAGGGCCGGCTTTCAAAGCCAGTGGAAGGGTCATTCTCGACGGTCTTGTTGAAAGTAACCAAAATCACACCGGGTAAGAAAAGCAAATTCGATGATGCCAAATCCATCATCAAGAAAAAACTGGCGAATGAACGGGT
>JAJRRE010000427.1 GCA_024279745.1 Alphaproteobacteria bacterium | reverse complement strand
GCCCATGCGGAGGCGCAAGGAGCGTAGCTCCTGGTGCGCGCCGTGAGCCAAAAGTGGTGCTCCCTAGGAGAATCGAACTCCTCTTTCCAGGTTGAAAACCTGGCGTCCTAACCGATAGACGAAGGGAGCGCACGAGGCGCATGTATAATCTCGGTTTGGCGCGATGGCAAGTATCTGTTTGCTGGACGAGAGGTCGCATTGGCTTATTTCCTCGTGAAACGCGAAAAAATATTGGATCTACCCGCAAAATAGGCGGTATTGAACGGGGTTGCCTCGGGGGCATCGGGGTCGCATTTGCCAGGCGCAACCGCTGTCTGGCAGTAAATGTGAGCGCGGCATGGCGCAAATTGGAAATTTCCCGTCGCAAAAATACAAAAATATCGGTAAGCGAAACAAAATCGTCCAAATAGCGGAATTATGTCTGGTAAATTCACTAAAACATGCGCAATATCTGGGGGATGGGCCATAGGCTCTTTGGTTTTTTCGAACATGACATAACTGTTTTTTACGATGCGGTTTTTCATGCGGATTTCAGTGCCAGCAAGCTGGCGGTCGTGGCAGCTAATTGCCCAATTCAAGGAGGCGTGCGCCCCATGGAAACTACACCTAATTTCTCGCCAAATTCCTTATCTTCATCTGCAAGCAGCTCTTCGCCCGTGCAAGTGGCTCGCTCGCAAGAGCAAGCTCAGACATCCGCGCAATCCAACTCGCTGGAAGAGCACTGGATGCCCTTCACGCCCAATCGCGAGTTCAAGGACGAGCCGCGTCTGGTTAGCAAAAGCGAAGGCGTGCATATGTGGGACCATAGGGGGCGCAAAGTACTTGACGGCGCATCGGGCTTGTTTTGCGTGCCTGCGGGACATGGGCGCAAGAAGATTGCCGAAGCGGTCTATCAGCAATTGCTGACCAATGATTATACAGCGCCGTTTAATCTGGGACATTCTGGCTCATTTGAATTTGCCCGTAAAATCGCCGCACTGGCGCCTGATCCAATCAATCATGTATTTTTTTGTAACTCCGGGTCGGAAGCTATCGATACGGCAATCAAGATAGCAATGGCCTATCATGGCGCGCGCGGCGATCATCGGCGTTTGCGGTTTGTATCGCGTGAGCGGGCCTATCATGGCGTGAATATCGGCGGTGTCTCATTAAGCGGTATGATCAAGAACCGCGATACTTTTCCCGTTGTGATGCCCTATGTGGTGACGATGCGCCATACTTGGTCGGCGGACAATTTGTTTGTGCGCGGGCAGGGCGAGAACGGCGCTGATCTGGCCAATGATCTGCAGCGGATTGTCGACACCTATGGCGGGCATACGATAGCAGCGGTTTTTGTCGAACCGGTTGCCGGTTCAACGGGATGTTTGGTGCCGCCAAAAGGCTATTTGGCACGGCTGCGCGAAATCTGTGATCAAAATGGTATTTTGCTGGTCTTTGATGAAGTGATCACCGGCTTTGGGCGCCTGGGTCACGCTTTTGCATCGCAGGCTTTTGGCGTCATACCCGATATGATGACGATGGCTAAAGCGATGACTAATGGCTGTCAGCCAATGGGCGGCGTGGCTGTGCGCGATCACATCTACGATACGATCATTGATGCGGGTGCAGAAGGGGCAATCGAGTTGTTCCATGGCTATACCTATTCCGGGCATCCAGCGAGTTGTGCGGCCGGCATAGCGACTTTGGAAATTTATGAGCAAGAGAAACTATTCGATCGGGTGGCAGACTTGTCAGAATATTTCCTGGATGCGGTTTACTCTTTGCAGGATTTGGATGATGTGACCGATATTCGCGGCATAGGGTTTTTGGCCGGGATCGATTTAAAGCCCGGTAGCCGACCAGGGTGCCGCGGCCCCGATTTGCAAAAGAAGCTCTTTGCAAATGGTTTGCATATGAAATTCACCGGCGATTGCGGATTGATGGCACCGCTATTCATTGCGCAAAAAAGTCAGATCGACGAGATGGTCGAAATTTTCCGCCAGACGTTAACCAATACGTAAGCCGGATCGCAAATTGCGGGGCCGCATAATTGGTTAGAATGACAAACAAACAACTTTTCTTGGCGGCTTCAACTGGCAGCGTGGACATTTGTGCGCACTGCCACCAATTGAAGCCGCTAAACGAAAAAGACAGGACCGGCTTTTAACAAGCCGACCCTGTCAGGTAGATTTACGTCTATACGCTAGGCGTTGCCGACGGTTAAAAGGCTCTTTTGCTGCCTGCCATTTATCTTTCTAAATCGCATCGGATCTTGTTGTGGGTGAAAGATTCCGCTGCAATGAAGAAGATACAAACCTCTTAACAAGTTCAACATTGCATAATAATTTATGAATGAGACCTAGGAGCGTACCTAAGGAATGCGGAGGCAAGGCCCCTGTAACAGGTTTGGTTCAAGTGGAATAAGATCTTTGTGGGGATGTTTTAAGGTATTGTTGTAGAACTTAAATTTACGATCTTGATGAAAGATAAATGCGCTCATCTCAGCCGATTAGGTTCGCCGGGGTAGATGCAAGACGGCGAAAGCCCGCCTCAAGATCTGTTTTCAAATCTTCCACATCTTCCAGTCCAATATGGAAACGCAGCGCCTGACCCTGGGCCGGCCAGGTGGTTGCAGTGCGGTAAGGCCGTGGATCAAAGGGTATCACCAGGCTTTCAAATCCGCCCCAGGAATATCCCATGCCGAACAGTTCCAGATGATCCAGCATGGCCGCTACAGCTGCTTTGGAACACGGTTTGAGAATAACGGCGAATAGACCCGATGCGCCCAGAAAATCGCGTTTCCAAATGTGGTGACCGGGATGGCTGGGCAGGGCGGGATGCAAAACGCGCTCAATTTCAGGGCGCTGCTCCAGCCACAGAGCCATTTCAACACCCGATTGCCAGTGCCGGGCCAAACGCACATCTATTGTCTTGATACCGCGCAGGCCCAGATAAGTCTCCTCCGAGCCCGGGTTGAAGCCGATCACATCGACGGCTTTGACCAGCTCGTCGACAGCTTGGTCGCTCACGCTGACGGCGCCGAGCATGGCATCGGAATGGCCAACGATATATTTGGTAGCCGCCTGAATGGATATGTCGACCCCGTGATTAAAAGGCTTGAAGTAAAGCGGGCTGGCCCAGGTGTTGTCCATAACATGCCAGATATTATTGGCTTGGGCGACGGCGCTGATGGCGCCGATGTCAGGCATCTCGAATGTTTGGGAGCCGGGGGCCTCGGTGAAGATTACTTTTGTATTGGGTTTAAGTAACTGCGCTATGCCGCTGCCGACCAACGGATCGAAATAGCTGATCTCGATCCCGAATTTGGCCAACACGCCATCGGCAAATGCTCGTGTTGGCTGATAGGCATTGTCGATGATTAAAATATGGTCGCCCTGTTTGAGCAAGGCAAACATCGTGAGGTTTATGGCGGCCAGTCCTGACGAGGTGACAAAGCTGCGTGCGGCCCCTTCCAGCTTGGCAATGGCCGCTTCCAAAGCGCGAACGGTAGGTGTGCCGCGGCGGCCATATAGATAGGGCTGAGTGCGCGCCTGCAGGGCCTCGACAGTGGGAAACAAAACCGTGGAGCCGCGATAAGAAGGCGGATTGATGAAGCCGTAATGATCAAATGGATCTAATCCGGTATGAACGATGTCAGTTCGCTGGTGACGCGGTTGCGGGCTATTTTCGTTCTGTTTGTCCGCGTCGGTTCGGCCATTTTGGTCATTGGGTTTACTCATCTGTCAATCCTTTGATCATTTTGGCGTTCAGGTCGCGTTAAACCCGAAGACTTGGTCGTTAAGCTCACAAATAATGCGCCATCATTCCAGACAAATTGCAATCTTAAAATTATTCGACCACTACGCCCAGTGAACCTTAGATTATAGCGCTCCGCCGAAAAATATGGATAGGCCCTTCTTGCCCTCGCTCCACTGATCAACTGGCTGTAGGCAAGAAGATCATTCCCCGGCTGGCGCAAGGTTCGGACGCTTGCGGCTAAAATGACTGGTCGATGGGATCAAGTAAACTTTGGTCGTATTGCCGTGTCGATGAGCAAGCCCCGGGGGTCTTTTTCGGTGCCGTCGGGCGAAAGGACATGACCGGAAGGCGCTGAAATGATAGGCTGCCGGTTCCACATTAATCGCGGCATGTTCGGGGCGCGACCAATCCAAAGCTAAGAGTGAATGATACGGTGATATTGCGG
>JAJRRE010000029.1 GCA_024279745.1 Alphaproteobacteria bacterium | reverse complement strand
CAAGAGCAAACAGACGTGGCATCTTTTGAGGCTCTGGAGCCCTTCGCTGACGGCTTCCGCAATTACCTCAAAAATAATTGCGCCATATCGGAAGAAGAATTGCTGCTCGACAAAGCTCAATTGCTGACGTTGTCTGCTCCAGAAATGACCGCTCTGGTTGGCGGTTTGCGCGTCCTGGGGGCTAATCACGGCGGCACCAAACACGGGCTCTTCACAGATAAATCCGATACGCTTTCCAATGATTTCTTTGTCAATTTATTGGACATGGGAGTTGAGTGGAAGCCGGTATCAGAAGCTGAAGATCAATTTGAAGGGCGCGACCGGGCTACTGGCGACGTCAAGTGGACCGGCACCCGCTGCGATCTTGTTTTTGGATCAAACTCGCAATTGCGTGCTGTTGCGGAAGTTTATGCGTGCGAAGACGCCGGCGAGGCGTTTGTGCACGACTTTGTCGCCGCCTGGAACAAGGTTATGATGCTTGATCGTTTCGATCTTGCGACACCAGGGTCTGCTTGATCGATACTTGGTGGATTTTGTTGCTGGTCCGGTGAGTGAGCGGCCTTGATTATTGTTCAAGATCGATCACGGCCAAAGAACAACTATTTCGGCGTTGCAGCTTCGTTGCAGCGCCGAATTTGCAGGAGCGCTGCCCGTTGCGCCGCCGCTTGGAAAGCGTGGCCGGACACAACAGCTTTGGCACCCTGCATTGCTGGGCTAACCGGGGCAAGCAAGCGGGGCAGGCGGGAGTTGACCTCAAAACTTTCGATTATTCTGCATTCCACGCGGGGAACAGTTTCTTATAACGATCAGCTTTGGACTTGAGACGGTCTAAAAGTGATTGCGCCAACTTGTGCAATGCGCCGCAATCTGCGCCAATCATACGTTCAAACAGGCGTGCTGTATTCCCGTTAAAACGCATTGACGCGCGATCAACAATTGCTTCAGCCAGCCAGGCGTCCGGTGTCATGTCATCACAGGCCATTTGCGCTAATTCGTCGGAAAGTGCAGCGCGAAACTTAGCACCACTGTTTAAACGGGTTTCAGACTGCCATTTTTGCCAAACCAAATGATCCGGTGTTCCCAGCCAGGATTGCGTTCGATCATAATTCAAAATAGGGGCCAGACGATCGCGCGCCATGCTTTGGCGTTGGCTATAGGGAATTTTATTCAACGCAGCGTTCAACCGGTTCTTAGCCTCAATATTCTGCGTGTAAGGTTTGAACAAAATATCGCCGGTGTCGATTAGCCTCGGCGCCTTGCTATCGGGGGGCTGCGTTTGCCAGATGACGGCTTTGTTAAGGACCGCACCTTGCAAATTTGCGCCTGTCATTTTGGCGCCCTGCAATTGGGTGTTACGCAAAATGGCACCTTGTAATTGGGTCTGGAACAAGACGGCGCCTTGCAGCTGCGCATTTCGTAGTACAGCACCTTGCAATTGAGCTCGGAGCAAGAACGCGCCTTGCAATTGCGCGTCGAGTAAATAAGCGCCCTGCATTTGTGCATCATTAAATACCGCGCCTTGCATTTGGGCCTTACTAAGTATGGCACCTTGCATTCTAACACGCCGCAAATCTGCACCTTGCAATTGCGCCTGACTGAGAATGGCCATTTGTAATTGGGTGTTGCGCAGATCGGCGCCTTGCAATTGGGCTTCTTGCAATTTGGCCTTGCGCATGATGGCCCGGCGCAAGTTTGTTCCTTGCATTTGCGCTTTTGCCAATGATGCGTTTTGCATCCGAGCCCGTCGCAAGTCGGCGTTCTGCAATTGCGCTTCATCTAAAATTGCATTTTGCAACGCTGCTTGGCGCATATCGGCCCATTGCAGTCTGGATTTACGCAGGACCGCGCCTTGCATTGACGCACTTTCTAGTTTTATCCGCACGAGATTGGCGGAGACCAGGCTGGCATTTTGTAGATTTGCACCAGTCAAATCCGCGCCATGTAGATCAGAACGGTCGAAACTGGCATGGCGTAAATCGCGGCCGCGCAGATGCAAAGAGACTTCGCCGCTTTCAAGTGCAAAATCCTTATCCTTGACCAGGTCCTGGTCTGTCACAACGAGGTTGCGAGAAAACCAACTGGTGACCTTGCCTTTTATCTTGTCTACCCGGCCTTCGAATAAAATAGCGGTCAGCCAAAATGCTGATCGTTCTCCGTGATCCCTCCAGCGCTGGTCGCTGAGCCCCTGCGGTACGCGCATTGTTCCCGCTTGTTTCATCGCTTTGTCAAGAAGACCGTCCGGCAGAGTAGCGACACCGAAAGAGAAAAATATCGCGGCCAGCCATACGCCAAGCGTCAATAAAACATTAAAGAAGTGATATCGAATATTGGAGAGAAGGCCGAACCAAAATCCGCGTTCAGGATAGCGAGTGAATATCCCGATACTCAATAATATGAAGAAATCGGCGACCAGATAGGCTCGGTGCGCCCAGGTGACAATGGGGTCGTGGAATGGCAGATATGTGGTTTGGAAATATAGCAACAATGCCAGCGGGAACAAGCCAAGTGTCAACCAACTCATGGAACGTAGAAACCCGCCCAATAATATCGATCGGGTAGGGCCGGCCATCGCCTGCACGAAAAAGTATGAGCTGAGTTCAAGTCGCAACGGATGCGTGCCGACCAATCCCAGGTTTTTTTCCTCTGCAAGCAAGATCGCGTGTAACGCCCGGGTTTTGCGGGCCATCATGGCATATTGCAGCAGGACGGAAAAATGAGTCAGCACCAGAATTAAAGGTGCGAACTGGAAAAATCTGGTCAGCTCGATCTTGACCTGTACGATAGGAAGCGGAACGGGCGAATCGAGCAGCAAATCCTTATGGGTGACGCCGGCGACGGCGACGAAGAAAAACGCCATCATGGCAACAAAGGTGACCCAACCATTTCGCACAGCAAGCGCCGATTCATTGACCGCCTGCAGCAGCTCTCGATGCTTGGAGGGTTCGGCGTTGAGCAGGTTGGGATTGCTTTGTGCTGCCGGTTGATCACCAGGCGCTGTTTGTGCCGCGTTCATGTACTGGTCCCCACAAGACGATGCCAAAATCTTATCCTATCGGGTTTTTACGACAATTCATATGCTGGAAAAAATCTCATTTTCAATCGTCCAGATGGCCGGGGGCAGGACAAGCCGTAATTAAGGATATAGTTGCGGGGGCGGGGAGGGGGTATTATACAGAATTGAAAGGATCAAATTGCGTTCCCCGCCAGCGGCGGCGGGGTGCGGCCGCGTCTGCGCGAAGTTGCACCTTCGTTAAACCGAAGTTGGTTGCGGCAGGTTTGGCTTCGTTGTGACAGAGGAAATGGCAGCGGGCATAGCCGCAGCTGGTTGGGCTATTGAGGATGCGCGGGGCACATTAGACAGGATGTCTTCGATTTTTTCGGGATTGCGTGCGGCGGTGATGGCCGCCCAATATTGCGGCCAGCGCGTCAGGCGTAATTTCTTGTTGAACTCCATTAACGCGAGGCGCTCTTCTTGACTGAGCGAGTTCGTCTCCGCCAATTTAGCAACCTTTTTCTCGATCAGATCACGCTTGCTATCAAGAGCATCGTTAAGATTGAACAAGGCTTGCGGCGCATAAACCTGTATCGACGTCTTCATGCGCTCAAATACTGTTTGCGACAGCACGGCATGTAACGGCAATTGGCGCGGCCGGTAATTGTAAAGACCGCTGAACCATTGGCGAACCTGTCCCAGTGGGTCGGGGTCAACACAGGGCAAATCGACATCGAGGCACTTTTTGCGACTGGCGATGTCCGCCTTGTCGAATTTGTGCGCGCTCAGATACATCCCCCAGCTTTCATCACCGGGCTGCTGCGATGTTTCGCTTTCATATGTGGCATAGCCGCTGCTGGTTTGGCGCAACAGGAAATCAAGCGTGATATCTGACAGTCTATCGGTCGCCCAGCCGCCGCCAATATTAGCGTGATCACCGGCAAACCAAACCTCGACGATGCGTTCGGGGCGAATCGGGTCCGGGTCCATCAGCGTCGGCTCAAAACTATCGCGCTGCTCGTCAAGGGCCAGCATGTGGTAAGCCTTGGCGACATTGTCGGGGATGGTGAGATCTTTAAATGCGTTTAATTTCTGGAAATTAATACCGGCAATGGTTTTGGCCACACCGAATGCGCCGACGGTATCCCAGCAGCCAAGCACATCGATTTGAACCGGCAATTTTCTCCGCGAACTCCAAATTGTGCGATGCTTGCCAAACAGCTTTAACGTCCATACGGATTTTGGCGCACCGCGCGCGTCGATGGTGCGGGCAAGCAGACGGGCAATGGCGGCGCCGCGGCTGAAGCCGGTTATAAACACGCGGTCACCGGGTTGATAGACGCGAACAAGATCAAGATAAGCGCGCTCGACGGTTTCTGCAGCGCCCAGCCCCGCTGCCATTCCCAGGGTCTGCAAAATTGGATCGCTATCATATTTATTGCCGACACCGGCGTAATAAAATCCGATCTGCTTATCTGAATATTTCTTGCACAGGGAGGCATCGAACTGACCGCTGGGCACATAGCCGCCCGCCTCGTCGACCTTCAGCATGTTGAACAGTTTGAATACATTTGTCTGGGCAATGTATCCCATTTCCATCTGGTCCGGTGTGTTGCTGGTGCCATCCAGACAAACGACAATGTTTTTGCGTGCACGGCCGGTCCAGGACGACGAATGACGCAATAAAGAGTAAATCAAAGGTAGACCAATCAGGATAAATTCCCACTTGAATACCAAGCCGGTAAAGCCCGAGCTGAGAAAAGACATCGTGCTAGACGGCGATGGTCTGGTAGCCGGCACTCCCTGGCCGTCGCTATTATTGGACGGGGTAAACTTTGTTCCAGCGTTAAGCGCCCCGTCTACTTCAGTGGAACTGGTTGCGCCAGAAGGGGACGAGATCGGTGCATTGGCGGCCGCCATGCGCGCATGCTCCCTGGGCGTCCAATATTGGTAACAGGCAACACCCACAGCGACCAAAATTCCGGTTAGCAGCCAATTATAAACTCGGGGCGGCAGCATGGTTATGTTTTTAGCGTGGCGCTGGAGCCGCCGTGCCAGCACCAACACCATTATTTGCGACAACAGGAAATAGAAGATCGTACCGGACCCGGGCATCGGCTTTGCCGCCGTCAGTGATCCCAAAATACCAGACGCATTGATTGCGACCAGAACCGCAAAGGCGCTAAGAAACCAGCCCCAGAAATTGCGCCGGTAAACAAGGCCGGCCAGCCCGGGGAGGAGCGAAAACTTGCTGAGCTGCCAAACGATGGTTGCTGTGCTGGTTGCAATATCCTTGAAATCCTCAAGCAGCTGAACAAGGTAGGCTTGCACGAACGGCAAGAAGAATTGGTTTATGAGATCAATAAATTCCGCCTGTTTAATTTTCGCCCACGCTTTGTTCAGTGTTTCTTCATTTTCCAGCGCGGCGGATATCTGCGTAAAGGTTAGCGGTTTGTCGGAAGATAATCCAAGGTTCTGAGCAAGTTCGACATGCCCCGACGGCAGGGCAGTAACGACAAACAGCACGATCATCAATAACAGCAGCAAAAACGGTATAATCCGCGATCCTTTTTTGATGCTCAGTTGCAGTTGTGCTTGTTGTTGCGACGATGTGCTGGCAGCGCTCACGGGGGAAAATCCTTCAATGAAAAACTTAGACTTTAAGAAACGGGTACTGGAAGTATTGGTATTGGTATTGGTATTGGTAT
>JAJRRE010000426.1 GCA_024279745.1 Alphaproteobacteria bacterium | reverse complement strand
ATTGTTCATTCAGATTGTGTTTTTGCCCTACCACGATGTCATGATCACGTGGGTGCACCGCTTGGCGCTTGTTGCGGAAATGCTGGTATTGGCCACGATCGGTGTATTTTTGGTGCGCGCCGAAGTGTCCTTCTTCAGCGCCTTTATGCGCACCGCCATGCATAATCCGCTCAGCTTCATGATTACCGCCATCATGCTGATCAGCGTGACGTTTTTTTCCTTCTTCATCGCAACGGTGCCAGGTGAGCGCATGGCGCGGTTGGCACAGACGCTTTTCAAGGTCGACAATACCAGCGGCGCCGCCGGCAACCGAAACTATTTGATTGGGTTTACCATGCCCTTTATCGGGGCTTCGAGCGATGGCACATTGTTTGGCCTGTTTTATCGCAACCTGGTGGTAACCGATATTGATCTGGTTAAAGACAAGGCTGTGACGGCAAATGAACCGACGATCAATCTGCGCGGCCGCGATTTGCGTTATGCGCGCCTTGACCGTTCGGATTTGCACCAAGCAGATTTTACCGGCGCTAATCTGGAAGGCGCCTCATTGGTGCGCACGGATTTACGGTCGATTTTCATGAATTGCTCTCATCTGGATGCCATGCTGCTCGGGGACGGGCGCGAGAAAGCCAATTGCACCAGCGCCCGCAATGCCGATTTCAGCAAAGCCAATTTGACAAATGCAAATCTTCTCGGCCTGGATTTGACCGGCTCGATCATGGAAGATGCGGCGATGAGCGATGTTAATCTGAGCTATGCCATCATGCCGGGCGTAAATTTCTCCGGGGCGCATATGGAACGTGCGGATTTAACCGGCGGCGTATTGCTGCAAGGGGCGATGTTTCAATTGGCATCGCTGCAAGGCGCCAATTTGCTGGGGGCCAATTTGCAGGGCGCCGATCTGAATAACGCGTCCCTGCAAGGGGCGATATTGAGTTGGGCATTGCTTGATGGGGCGTCTTTAAGCGAAGCCAATTTGGATGGCGCAGATTTTAGCAAAGTGTCGTTGCGCGGTGCAAATCTGGGAAATGCCAAGCTGCACGGGACGGACTTTCGCGGCGCCTTTATCTGGGAAACAGCGCCCCCCAATCAGCGCGATGTGGCATTGAGCATTTTTTCGCAAACCAAGATTGCCCCGTTGGGAAGCAGTGAGCGCGAAGGGATCAAGGCGCAATTATTGGCACTGAGTAGCGCGGCAACGCGCACTAAGGTCGCCGATGCGCTGACGTCTGTCATGGATCTGCAAGGCAGTACGCGGTGGCGGGATACAGCTGCCAGGGGACGCTGGGATGCGATTATTCAAGCGCCGCCGCCTGGCGATGGGCTGACCAGCAAACGGGACCAGATTACCATCTATCTGAGCGGCCTGATGTGCGACAATCCATGGCGTCCTGGTGCGGTGGCGACCGGGCTCATTCGCCAGGCCATTAACGGGATTTCGAAATTCCGGGCGAACGCTTCGGCCCTCTACAGCCGCTTGACCACACGGGAATGTTCAGCCGCCAAAGGTGTGCCGGCCAATGTAATCAATGAGCTGGCGACGTCGCTTATATCCGCACCGCCGCAATAGACCGGCTCAGTAGTAAGTGCCGGGTTCACGCTTTCAATAGGCCAATCATGTTCGGCGCAGTCTGCGGCTGATCTGGGAAAAGCTGTTGGTCTGGGCAAATTGGGCTTGCATTTCAGGCGAGAACAATATAAGAACATCAGGGAAATATTCGCCCCGTTATCCGGCACATAAAAGAAAATGGTGGATAGGCAACACTTGGTGCAGTTTTGGTTGCTGCAACGCGGTAATGTTCTGCGATTCGGTTAAAGAGCGGCTGTTGTGAGCCTTGCTTGGCGGGATGTTCCTGGGTCAGGGTTTACCCTTGGCCAGGGTTTGCGCTGTTCGGGCCCAGGGCTCACGCTGTTCGGGCCCAGGGCTCACGCTGTTCGGGCAAGATATATTGCTTTGAGCTTTCCGTTTTGGATGATGTGCTGGAAACGGTGCGATTGCAACGCTGCTTTGATATAATGGGCCGCAGAAACATTGCGCGACCTGAATGCGAGACATGAAGGAGTAATACGATATGGCTGGTTCCGTAAATAAAGTCATTCTAGTGGGAAATCTGGGACAGGATCCGGAAATTCGTAGAACCCAGGATGGGCGCCCAATTGCCAATTTGAGTATTGCCACATCGGAAAGCTGGCGCGATAAAAATACCGGCGAGCGCCGTGAAAAAACCGAATGGCACCGGGTTGTCATCTTTAGCGAGGGGCTGTGCCGGATTGCCGAGCAATATCTTAAAAAAGGCTCGAAGGTTTATGTGGAAGGCGCATTGCAAACCCGTAAATGGCAGGACAAGGAAGGCAAGGATCGCTATTCCACCGAGGTTGTGCTGCAAGGCTTTGGCGGCACATTGACCATGCTGGACGGTCGCGCTGGTGGCGCTGGTGCTGGTGCTGGTGCTGGCGCGGGCGGTGCCGCTATGGGCGCTGGGATGCAAGAAGGCGGACAGAGCGGTTATAATTCCGGCGGCTCAAATGGCGGTTCGAATAACAGCGGTAATGATGGCGGCCAGGCTGGCGGATTTGACAAGCAGTTCGACGATGAAATTCCGTTCTAGGACTGATGGCCTGCAGCACTACGGACATATGATTTGGAGCGCATGATTTGGCGCGCGCCATTTGTGGGTGGGCTTCAGACGTGAGGCGCCAAATGAACACTTGCAATGGCGCATTAGTGTTCAACACTGAGTGTTTGAGGCGGTATAGGAATGGCGCGCTGTTTTGTAACCGGTGCTTATGGGTTCATAGGACGCTATCTGGTCCAGCAGCTCACCGACCAGGGATTTGAAGTCATAGGCGGCGGGCGTGATCTGGAGCTGGGTCGCCGGCTTCTGCCGGAAATTGAGTGGGTGGCGGTCGACTTCAACAGTGACGACCGCGCGGATATCTGGCTTCCCCGGCTGACAGGCGTTGACGTTGTGATAAACTGCGCCGGGATCTTGCAATCAACCTTTTTCGACGATGCCGACCAGATCCATCGGCGCAGTACAACCGCCTTATTTGAGGCTTGCGCCCAAGCAGGAGTATCGCGGCTGATCCATATCTCGGCCATGGGCGCAGAAGATCATGTGGGCTCCGATTACGCCGCATCGAAGGCGGCCGCTGATGAAGTACTGCCGCAATTGTTCGGCGTGTGCGATGAGCCGCAAACAAAGGGCAATGCATCGGCGCCAAGCGGTGCGCCGATCACCGGTTCATCAGTCGGCGCTTCCAATGTGCAAAACAAGACAGCTCTTAATTGGTTGATCGTAAAACCGTCGATTGTTGTTGCGCAAGGCTGCCATGGCGGTACCGCGATGATCCGGGGGTTGGCGGGGTTTCCCTCGATTACACCGCTACCTGCGGGCGGGCAACAAACCTTCCAGCCGATCGCCATGTCTGATCTCGTCTGTGGGTTGGCCAATTTGGCCGGCAAGCAAACGCCCGCGCGCCTGTCGCTATGTGCAACCGGGCCGGAGACACTTTCACTGGCACAGATTGTTGCTCTGCATCGGCGCTGGCTTGGGTTTGCACCGGCGCGCGAAGTAGTCATTGTAAAGCCGGTTTTGGCGCCGATTTTGAAAATTGGGGATCTGCTGGGCTATATCGGAAATGGCAGCGCCATGCGCACGACGTCAATGGTGCAGATGGAGCATCTTGGCCATGCCGATCCGGAGGCGTTTGCACAAGCAGCTGAGATTTCTTTGCGTCCGCTTGCCAAGGCGCTGGCCGCCGCGCCGTCTACCGTGCAAGACAGAATGCACGCCCGTTCAGTCTTTATATTACCAGCCGCCCAGGGCGTCATCGCATTATTCTGGATCTTAACCGGGTTGATCACGCTGCTACCGGGGCCCAGCCAGCAAGCCGCTGCGATCCTGGCCCAGGGCGGTTTGCCCGCCGGACTTGCGGCGATTGTTGTGAGCGGCGGCGCGCTTTTGGATATTATTTTGGGCGTTCTGTTTATTCCCTATTCCTGGATGCGGGCAGCGGGCGCGCTGCAACTGGTTGTCAGCGCCGGCTATCTGTTGGGCGGCGCATTTTTGCGGCCCGATTTGTGGCTCGACCCGCTTGGCCCGCTACTAAAAGTT
>JAJRRE010000425.1 GCA_024279745.1 Alphaproteobacteria bacterium | reverse complement strand
GCAAATAAGTTTACTTGCCACGCCGCGCAAGGTGTTGACGCAGCCGGGCAAGTAGGTTGTACTTGGTCTTCATGCAAATTAAATCGCGCGGCGGGCGGCGGTTGATGCACAAGATAAATCAGGCGAGGTTAAGATTGTGCGATTTGGCAATGTTCGATATCTGTGCCGAGCCTGTACAGCGCTTTGGTTTGCAGCCGGATTGACCGTTTTATCAGCCTTGCCGATTTGGTCCCCGGGCTTGAAAAACGAAGCACATGCCGCCGGCCCGACCGTCATGCGCGGACACTCTTCGCCGCCGCCGCCTATTTTAACTCCCTCGCCCAGTTTATTATCTTCCCCCTCGCCTCCACGCACTTTGCTTCATTCCATTGCGGTGATCGGGAAAGACAGCCGCCGGGCGCTAAACTCCACCTATTCCAAAATGGCGAAAAGTGTTGGCATTTTAAGCTTTCCCGACGGGCGTGGCTGCACGGCATTTTGTGTTGGTCCTGATCTTGTGATGAGCGCCGCCCATTGCTTTTACGCCCGGCAAAAGAACCGCAAAAAAAACCGGCTGCTGTCAACTAGGTTCATTTTACTATCGCCCAAAACCGTTCGCCAAAGAGCGTTCTCATTCTTGAAGGGCAAAACCGAAAGCGAAGTCGAAAACAATGTCATTGTACCGCGGCGGCGCTACATCAATTCCGTTACTAGTTTTCGCCGTGACTGGGCGCTGGCACGGCTCGCCAAACCTGTTTGTAAGGCGCCGCTCAAGCTATTGTCGATTTCCATGCCCAAGCTGGCGGCGGAAGCGAAAAAGAGCCGTATGGTGATGATCGGTATTCACGGCGATAAAATAAAGAAAGGCTTGCTGTTGTCGCCTGGATGTCGGCTGCGCGGCACATCGAAATTTCGCGCCACATTGGGCCGCAAAGTTGGCCTCGATCGCGCCACTATGCTGCACAGCTGCGATATGACCAAAGGCTCGTCGGGCGCGCCGATCCTGCTCAAGACCAAAGAGGGCTTGAAGGTGGTGGCGATCAATGTCGGCGTTGTTGGCTGGACGAAGTGGCGACGGCGGCGCAATCATTCGCGGCGACTGGTCTCGCGCGCGCGCGAAAATATCGGCGTTCTGACCGGCCCGTTGCAAAGCATTGTTGACAAACTGCGCAGGGAAAAACTCCTAACCACCTCGTCGCAAATCAAGCTGTTGCAGGCCTTGCTCAATAAGAACGGTCTTGACGCGGGACCAATTGACGGCAAAGCGGGACGGCGCACAAGGCGGGCGATAACAAAATTTGAAAAGCGCCGCGGTTTGCCCCTGACCGGGATTGCGACAACTGCCCTGCTCAGCGCTCTGTCAGGCATTGATGCGCGTTAAGATGGGCTTGAGCGAAACAAATACCTCGTTATTCAGCCAGCTCTTAAGGCTTATTCTGCCGGGCCACTGCTCGGCGCGGCCGATTGCGGCGCACGGGAACCATAACGGGGACCATAGAGAAACGTCCAGCCGCGCCCTATTGTGCCACGCAAGGCCCATCTGATATCGCCGCCAATCCCCAGCAGGGACGGCACCAGTACCAGCACCAAAATTGTCGCGGCGGCCAGTCCAAAGACAATCGTCAGCGCCATCGGAATTAGAAATTGCGCCTGCCGACTGGTCTCAAACACCAATGGCAACAGCCCGCCAATGGTGGTTAGCGAGGTGAGCAGCACGGCCCGGAAACGATCTCGCGAGGCGCCAATGGCCGCATCTGCCAGATCTTCGCCCTGCTCCAGCCGCTCTTTGACGCGCGCCACCAGCACGATGGAATCGTTGACCAGAATGCCCGACAGCCCGAGCAGGCCGATCATGGAAATAATGGTGATCGGATAGCCCATGACATAATGGCCAACAACAGCGCCGACAAAACCGAACGGAATAATCGCCATCACCGCCAGCGGTTTGAAGTAACTGCCGAACACCCAGGCCAAAATTATATAAATCAGTGCCAGCGCGATCATGGCGCCCAGTTTGAGGTCCTTGAAGGCGTGGGCGCGCTCTTCATTGCGGCCCTTGAAGACATAATCAATGTTATATTTGGCAACCAGATCGGGCATAACCTCCTTGGCAAGCCGCGTCAAAACTTCTTCGGTCGTGGAAACCTCATCGTCGATATTACCGGTGACGGATACGGTTCGCACGCCGTCGCGCCGTTGCACGATTGAAAAACTGCGCCGCTCCTTGATGTCGACAATTTGCGACAGGGCGACGCGCTGCCCGGACGGCGTGGCAATATAAAGACTATCCAAATCGGCGGCGCCGGCGGCTTCTTGTTTGCGGATTACACGCACCGTGATTTCGTCGTCGCCGCGGGCAAAGCGGGTAGCAATAGCGCCTTCAAAGGCATTGCGAATTTGCCGCCCCAATGAGCGCCCGGTCAACCCCAGCGCCGTCCCGCGTGGGTTCAGCTCCATGACCAGTTCTTGCTTGCCATAGGGCAGATCGTCGGTAATGGCGCTAACGCCGGGAAACCCGGTCAGGGCTTCTTTTAATTCTTCGGCCGCCTGTTTCAACACCGTGATCGGTGCATTTTGCAACCGCACATCGACATCGCGCCCTGGTGGTCCACCGCGCCGCCCGCCAATCGCCAACCGCTCCAGTCCTGGAATTTTGGGCGCGGCCTTGCGCCAGGCGGCAATGATCGTTTTGGTGCGAATGTCGCGTTCTTCGCTGGGTGACAACTGCACCGAGATCTGCGCCAGATTATCACCCGAAGCGCGGCCGGCTTTGCCGATCAGCACGAATGTGGCTTTTACAAATGGTTTCTCGATGGCCGTGTAACCAGCACTGTCAGCGCTGTTTTGTTCTGCCCCGGCATTGCCATTCACTTTGCCATTGTTATTGACCTTGAGCAGGAGTTTTTTCTGCGCCACATACAGCGCCGCCTCAATGCGGCTGACGGAACGCAATATATCGTTCGACGGCGTTCCGGGCGCGAACACAACACTGGCCGTTATATTTTCCGGCTCCAATGTCGGAAAGAAAACGAATTTCAATCGCCCGCCTGCCATCATGCCGACGGCAATAATGAAGGTCGCGATTAAAACTGCGAAAGTC
>JAJRRE010000424.1 GCA_024279745.1 Alphaproteobacteria bacterium | reverse complement strand
GCGCTCTATGCCTTGCTGGGTCTGTTTGTGTTCGGTTATATCGCGCTGTTGAGTTACTCGAACTTCTATCGCATGGAAGTCCAGACGGCGGTTATTACGGCGCCCGTGGAAGCGGTGGCCGCGCAGGCTGATGGCCGGGTATCATGGACTGATGTCAAGCCGGGTGACCGCGTGCGCCGCGGGCAGGTTGTTGTCAAACTGCTCGACAATAAGCTGGAGCGCGATATTGAGATTGCGGATCTGGCCATTGCCGAAGAAAAGGCCAAGCTGATTTACCTCAAGCAGCGCCAGGCCGATGAACTGCAGCGGATGCAAGGTTTTGCCAAAGTCGAAATGAAGAATGTCGAGCAATCCAAGCTTGATGTGGAGGCTTTGCGCGCGGAAGTCGATGCGGCGCAAAACCAATTGGGGCGGATGCGGCGGCTGTATAAACGCGGCTATGCTACTGGCGCGAAGTATGATGAGGCCGTACGCCGGGTTGTGATGGCCAAGAAGCGGTTGGCCAGCCGCAAGGTCGAGCTTAGATCGCGGATCGCTTTGGCCGGCGACAATTTCGGCAAGCGTCATTATACCGGGCAAAATTTGGTCGGCGAAACCGGACGGCTGAATGCCGAAGCACAATTGGCAGTCAACAGAATAGATATTGCCGCCAGGAAGTATCAGATTTTGCTCAGGGCACGCACGCGTCTGTCGGTCGTCTCGCCCTATGAAGGCACGATACTGGACCTGCCGCGCATCGATCAGGGGCATGTCAAACGCGGCGACATCGTGGCGATCATCGAGCAACGCAAAGCGCGCCGCGTCACCGCCTTTCTTACCCAAGATGAAGTGCAAAAGGTCGGCCTTGGCGATCAGGCACAACTTTATATTCCAGCTGTCGGCGAGACGTTAACCGGGCGCGTCAGGTTGATTGATCGCACCAGTGGATTTATCCGCGAGCAGGAGCAGCGCACAAAGCCTGGGTATAATTGGCGCGGCCCAACCGATCGTTCCGCCAAGGTGATATTGGAATTTGATGAGCCGGAAAAAATATCAGACTTTGAAACCTATCGCTCGGGATTGCCGGTTGTCGTGGTGTTTCCGCAGCGCTCCACTAACACGTTGCTCAGTTCGATAAAGCAGCGCTTGGCGGCTTTGTTTTAAATGCCGGCATTAGCATGTTGTCAGCGGGTTGAGCCGGTTTAAGTGCGCACCGCGGAAAATGTAATCAGCCCTTTGAAGGTTTAAACGCGAATGAAGACCCAGGCCCAAAGGTTGAATGATCCGGCAACGCCGCTCTCATTTCATGAAAAGTGGACGCCACTGGTGCAGATGAAAATCTGGCTCTATTTCGGCGCCTGTTTTGTGGCTCTGTCATTGTTACCCAACACGCTATGGAGCGCCGATTCCAAGCAGATTATTTATGTCATTGGTCTGTTGGGGATCTGGCGGTACACGTGGTGGTTCAATCATTTCCTGCGCGCCAAGATCTATGAAAAAATCGCCTATCCCAAGATCCGCGCCCGCGCAGATGCGATCTGGGATGCGGGCTGGCGGCCCACGCGTGTTCATTTCCAGATGACAACATTTCGCGAAGAGCGCGATACGGCCGAGGCGGTTATCCGCGGTATCTGTTCAGAGGTTCGCGCGGCCGGCATACCGGCGACTATCTGGCTGGGCTCGTCGGAGCGCGAGGACGAAGATACAATTGCCGAGCATTTGCAGCTGGTCGGATCAGATCTTGATATTGAGCTGCGCATTATTCGCCAGAACCAGCCGGGTAAGCGTGTTGCGATCGCGCTTATCCTGCGCGCCATGTCGCGTGCCGGTCTGGGCCATAATGATATTGTTGCTTTTATGGATGGTGACTTTGTGCTTGCTGAAGGCGCGCTGACAAAATGTCTTCCCATGTTTGCAGCAGACCCGGAATTACATGCGGTAACGACCAATGAAGATGTGATTGTGAAGGGCGTGTGGTGGATGCAGTCGTGGCTGTCCATGCGGTTTGCACAGCGGCGGATGGCCATGCAGTCTCATGCCTTGTCAAACCGCGTGTTGACATTGACCGGGCGGTTTTCGATCTTCCGGGCCACGCATATCGTCAGCCATGAATTTATCCGCCTGCAAGAGGCGGATTATCTAAATCACTGGTTGTGGGGCGCGTTTCGCTTTTTGTCGGGCGACGATAAAAGTTCGTGGTACTGCCTGCTCAAACATGACGTGAAAATGCTTTATGTGCCCGATGCGAATGGCTATACGATCGAGATCATTGAAGGCTCGGCCGAAAAACGCATGATCGAAAACCTGCGGCGTTGGTCCGGCAACATGCTGCGCAATGGAGCGCGCGGTATTGCCTTGGGGCCTCGCCGTATGCCCTTCTTCATTTGGTGGTGTCTGATCGACCAACGGCTGGCCATGTGGACGATGTTGTTCAGTCCCCTTCTGGCGGTTGCCGGAGCCGCCAAATACGGCGTTGCATTCTTTTTGTCCTATATTATCTATATCGCCATTACGCGTATGTTGCTGTCGATGGTCCTGTTCACATATTCGCGTACAATCGACATAAATTACGTTTGGATTCTTTACGCCAACCAATTGGTTAATGCGGCGGTTAAGGTTTATATGATCTGGCGCCTGTCGAAGCAAAAATGGGCCAACCGCGGTAACCAAACATCGGATGAAACCGGATCGCAACTGGTCGTCAAAATGCGAAACGCCATGGCTATTTATTTGACAACGTTATCCGTCAGCACGCTATTTTTGTGCGTTATGCTTTATTCAAAGTTAGTGGAAGTGCCAAGTTGGGGCTTTGTTGTTTCGCTGTTTTAATTGCAAAATAATATACAGTTTTATATCTCCCTTTTATTGAATACTCACACTTGTCTGCAATGATCGGTATTGCGTGAGGTGGACTTCGGAAAACTGGTTCAAGTGGCACACAAAGCCGTCCCAATCCAGTCAATTAAGTGTATTCCGGGTTGGCACGTGTTGAGAAATTGAGCTGGCGATTTGGGTATCGCAGCTTATCAACACGCACCAGCCAAAGATCCCCCGCGAGTGGGTGTTGTTATGAGGTCCCTGAGAGGGCCTCAAGTTGGGAGTATAATCTAATGAACTTGTCCAAGCCAATACAGGATCAAGTTGTTTCATTCAACGAAGCCAAAGCCGTTGGAGTTGTAGCGGATAAACCGGCAATCAGCGTGATCGGACTAGGTTATGTAGG
>JAJRRE010000423.1 GCA_024279745.1 Alphaproteobacteria bacterium | reverse complement strand
CTGGTTTGAGCCGATCAGCGCTTATATCGGCGATTGTCTGATCGGTGAGCAGGGCCCGATGGAGAAGCGCTATAATATGCGTTGGGTCGCCTCCCTGATCGCCGAATCGCACCGCATCTTTTCGCGCGGCGGCATCTTCCTGTATCCCGGCGATCTGCGCGACGGTTATGAATTTGGCCGTCTGCGTCTGGTCTATGAAGCCAATCCGATCTCTTTTCTGGTCGAACAGGCCGGCGGCATCGCGACAACCGGGCAGGGCCGCATATTAGATGTGGCGCCCACCGAAATGCATCAGCGGGTGCCGTTTATTTTCGGCTCCTCCAAAGAAGTGGAGACGGTTGAGCGCTATTGCGCCGGCAAAGCAGAGCGCAATCAATCGTCGCCGTTATTTGGTGAGCGCGGGCTGTTCCGCAGCTAGCGAAGGTTTATCCGCCGCGCCAGGCGTTGGTAGCAATACGCCGGAGAATCTGATTGATAGCTATCGGCGCGGACGCTTCTTAGTCGGCAAAAAAGCGATCTAACAGACCGGCCAGTTACCCACAAAAGCCAAGACCGCCGGTGACGCGATAGCAAAAGCGATTACAAGAGTAACATTAATGGACGAGCCTTTAAGGAGGGATCCATGTCAGCAAAACACCCCATCATTTCCGTTACCGGCTCATCGGGCGCAGGAACCAGCTCGGTCAAGCGCACCTTTGAAAAGATCTTCCGCCGAGACGGTGTGAACGCGGCCTATATTGAGGGCGATGCGTTCCATTCCTACGACCGCGTTGGTATGAAGGCGGCTATGGTGAAAGCTGGCGACCAGGGCGACGATAATTTTTCCCATTTTGGTCCCCAGGCCAACCTGCTCGATAAGCTGGCTGAAACCTTTGAGGCTTACGGCAAGAATGGCGGCGGTGAAACGCGCCAATATGTGCATGACGATTCTGAAGCCGAGCTTTACGGCACGGCGCCGGGAACCTTCACCGACTGGCGCCCAATCCCCAAAGAATCTGATCTGTTATTTTATGAAGGACTGCATGGCGCCGTCGTTACCGACAAGGTCAATGTCGCGCAACATGCGGATCTGAAAATTGGTGTGGTGCCGGTCATCAATCTCGAATGGACGCAGAAAATTCACCGCGATAAATCCGAGCGCGGCTATTCCACCGATGCCGTCACCGATACCATCTTGCGCCGGATGCCAGATTATGTGCGCTATATCTGCCCGCAATTTACGCAAACCGATATCAATTTCCAGCGCGTGCCGACGGTGGACACATCCAATCCGTTTATCGCGCGTGATATTCCAACGGCCGACGAATCGCTTGTCGTTATCCGCTTTGCACGGCCGCAGGGGATCGACTTTTCCTATCTGCTGTCGATGATCCATGACAGCTTCATGTCGCGCGCCAATTCGATCGTCATTCCGGGCGGCAAACTCGACATTGGAATGCAGCTGATCCTGACCCCGATGATCCATCAGCTTGTCGAGCGCAAACGGCGTTCGGTTTAAACTCAAGTTTCACAATATGTAAGGACCGGCTCGCATAGTTTCAAAAACGAAAAACGCGCCGTTCGACAGAACCCAACAGTACCATTAGCCCATAGATTAAATAGGACTGACCCTCATGCTCGATCATTCGCAAATGGCAAATGCAATTCGCGCCCTGTCCATGGACGCTGTGCAGGCAGCAAATTCCGGCCATCCAGGTATGCCGATGGGCATGGCCGATGTAGCTACGGTGCTGTTCTCGGACTTCTTGAAATATAACCCCTCCGAGCCCAATTGGCCGGACCGCGACCGCTTTGTTTTATCCGCCGGGCATGGCTCGATGCTGCTTTATTCGCTGCTGCATCTGACCGGTTATCCGGGCATGGATATGGACCAGATCCGCAATTTCCGTAAGCTTGGCGCCAAGACCGCCGGCCATCCTGAATATGGCCACGCTGAAGGCATTGAGACCACAACCGGGCCGCTCGGCCAGGGCATTGCAACCGCAGTTGGCATGGCGCTGGCCGAGCGGATGCAAAACACCAAACATGGCGACGCCATTGTCGATCACTGGACTTATGTCATCGCTGGCGACGGCTGCTTGATGGAGGGCCTTTCCCATGAGGCGATATCTTTTGCCGGGCATCTGAAGCTGAACAAGCTGATCTTATTGTGGGACGACAACCACATTTCAATTGACGGCTCAACGGATCTTTCCGTATCCGACGATCAGGTCGCGCGCTTCAAGGCCAGTGGCTGGAACACGGCGCGGGTTGATGGCCATGACGCTCAGGCAATTGCTGCGGCCCTGTCGGATGCCAAACAGTCCGACCGGCCAACCATGATCGCCTGCCGCACCATCATCGGTTACGGCTCGCCCAACAAGCAAGGCACATCGGCAGTGCATGGCGCCGCATTGGGCGACGACGAGATCAAGGCAACACGCGAGGCGCTTGGCTGGTCGCACCCGCCGTTCACGATCCCCGACGACATCGCCGCTATGTGGAAGAGCGCCGGCGCGCGCGGGCACGATGATTACAACGCCTGGAAAAAATCCTCGACTGCGTTGTCCGCAACTGACCTGGCGCGTCTGGATGACCCGATCGACGAGGATGTACTGGGCCAGATCACGGCGGCTGTGGTTGCGCTGAAAAAAGGCTTCTCGGCCGAAGGCAAGGCAATCGCCACCCGTAATTCCAACAAGATGACGCTCGATGCGCTGGTGCCGCTTATTCCCGGTATCGTTGGCGGCTCGGCCGATCTGACCGGCTCAAACGGCTGCATCACATCAAGTTCCAAAGCTGTCACACCGACTGACTATTCCGGCAATTACATCCATTATGGTGTACGCGAACACGGCATGGCAGCGGCCATGAACGGTATGGCGCTGCATGGCGGTGTTGTTCCTTACAGCGGCACCTTCTTGATGTTTGCCGATTATTCGCGCGGCGCCATTCGTCTGGGCGCGTTGATGGGCAAACGCGTCGTGCATGTCATGACCCATGATTCCATCGGACTTGGCGAAGACGGGCCTACCCATCAGCCGGTCGCGACGTTGGCCAGCCTGCGCGCTATTCCCAATATCAATGTATTCCGTCCTGCTGATTCAGTTGAAATGGCCGAGTGCTGGGAAGTGGCGCTGTCAACCAAAACCACGCCATCGGTTATGTCGCTGACCCGGCAAAATTTGCCTTGCGTGCGGGGTGACCACACGGACGAAAACCTCAGCGCGAAAGGCGCCTATGTCCTGCGCGAAACCGATGGTGCGCGCGACGTCACCTTGATCGCCACCGGGTCAGAAATTGAAATCGCCATGGAAGGCGCCAAGCTGCTCGAAGCGGACGGCGTGAAAGTGGCAGTTGTCTCCATGCCTTGCTGGGAATTATTTGGGGCGCAATCGGCTGACTACCAAAATCAGGTGTTGGGCGATGCGCCGCGTATTGGCGTTGAAGCGGCGGTCGAATTTGGCTGGCGGCAATGGCTGCGTCCTGCCGACGCCTTTATCGGCATGACCGGCTTCGGCGCTTCGGCCCCTTATAAAGAGCTCTATGAGCATTTCGGTATTACCGGCAAAGCCATTGCGGAAAAAGCTAAGGAACTGATGAAATAATCAGCTCGTCGCGGGTTAGCCCTGGCGGGCTGGCCCGTCGCAGAACATGTCGTTACATCTGGCATTGCCCAGATCAGAAAATAGAAACCTGTCACCCAATATATGACACCTGGTGCCCGATACCTGGCACCCAATGAATGAGTGAACTGGAAAGGCGTTGGGGGCTCCCCGATGTCTTTCTTCGATCCCCATCCAGACTATAATGAGGAACCTACAATGGCTAAAATTACCATGCGTCAGCTGCTCGATCATGCAGCGGAAAACGATTACGGCGTCCCGGCGTTTAACATCAACAACATGGAGCAGGGCCTTGCCATCATGGAAGCGGCTCGCGAATGCGACGCCCCTGTGATTGTGCAGGCCAGCCGCGGCGCGCGCTCTTATGCCGGCGATCTGATGCTTGCCAAACTGATCGAGGGCCTTGAGCTGCTGTTCCCCGAAATCCCGATCTGCATGCATCAGGACCACGGCAATAACGAAGCCACCTGTTTGAGCGCCATTCAGCACGGCTTTACTTCTGTGATGATGGACGGCTCACTGAAAGAAGACGCCAAAACCCCGGCTGACTATGATTATAACGCCGGCATCACCAAGCGCGTTACTGAAATG
>JAJRRE010000422.1 GCA_024279745.1 Alphaproteobacteria bacterium | reverse complement strand
CGCCATTGCGGCTTAGGATGACATCTTCGCCGCTTACCTGCAGGACCAGAATATTGCCGTCGGGAATGTCGTGGTAATCGGCCACTGGTAGCCAGTCGCCCTGCTGATTAATGGCGAACGGGCTGACAAATTGCACGCCGCCTTCATTGCCAGCGCCAGCCGCGAGACCTTTCAGCTGCTTGATATCGGTAATTTCGGGACAATGATCTTCGATGGCTTTTTTAACGCCAGCGATAAAGGTCAGCATGGAAGCTGGACAGCCATCACAAGCGCCCAAAAATTTAATATCCACGCGTTCGGGCGGCTTAACCGCGACCAACTCAACGCCGCCGCCGTGAGAGGCGAGCATCGGGCGCACGGATTCAAGCGCCTCTTCGACGCGCTCATGCAGGCTTGGCTTGACCAGCTCCAGATGCCGCAGCACCGCATAAACCACTTCGTCGCGCAGCGCACCCTTCAATGCCAGCATTGCTGCCGGTTCACTCTTGAGGGAGCTGATCATACGGCGCAGGGCTTCTTTATGCAGCCGCTCAATGGCTTTCTTATAAGCCAGTGCCGTGCCGCGCTGCGTCTCGTCCCAGCCAGCAATGACAACCTCCAGCGCCTCGATGTCTTTCACATAGCCATCGAGCTGGGAGGCCCCAGCTGCATCGGGCGCAGACATCTGTGCCTGCCCCGTCTGATCGCTTTGGGTTTGGACTGCCTGATCGTCTTGCCGGTTAACAGATGGCACGGGGGAGTGGCCCTTCTTTAAAAAACCGTGACGCGTGATGGGTAGCGATTGAGTGTAACGCGTAACGTTTCTGGCTTCATGCGTATTTGAGATCTTTGAACAAATAAGGTTGCAGCGCGCCGCCGAGGAAACCGGCAATGGCAGCCGACAACCAATAATGCCCGGCGCTTGTCCAGCCCATGCCGAGCGCCAGATAAAAATGGCTGGCAAGGAACAAAATCGCGGTGATCACAATGCCGATTAAGGCTTTCATTATCACGCTACCCAGATCCTTGAACAATTTGCCGCGTGCAAACAGGATCATTGAATTTTTGGCCATGTCGAACATGTGCTTATCCTCCCACCATGGTAAGAATGAATATGACGGCAAGTCCGCCGATGACGCCCCACAGGCCGGCAACGGGGCCAAAAAATCCGCCCATCATACTGGCAAGTTGATTGCCCAGATGTTTGCCGCCAATGGCGATGCCGCCAACCATGCCGCCAAGCACGGAGGCGATAAGCGCAACAATGATCGCTATGAATGCTACGTCGATTGAGAGTTCCAAAACAGCCTTCCTCTTTCGTTATTTGTTTGCAGATTTATCTGTTTAACTATTTGTCTGTTGTTGTTTTTCAGTGGCTTCTTTTGTTCGGCGCGGCGTCTTAAGATTGCAGCAGATAATCGAAACCCTGGCCCACCGTTTTCAAGCTGGGTTGCTGCCAAGGTTAATCGGGGCCTTTGCCGGCCCCGGCCTGATCAGCGCCAGGAGCGCTCACCTGATGGCCAAGTCCAAATTCCGCTGCCAGATCTTGTAGTGCCTGCGTGACGACTTGCACTTTTTCCTCGTCGCCATGTTCCTGGAAAATGCTGCGCGCTTCTTCATAGTGTTCTTTGGCCAGCCGTTGATTGCCGCGATTTTGCAATTCAGGGTTTTCCGCATCGTCCGGCAGATTAAGCAGGCAATTGGCTTTGTTGCAGATGGTGTTGGCATATTCGAGCGGCGTTGTGTCTTTGGTCCGCACTTTTAGAGCCTCTTCATAAGCATCCAGCGCGCGCAGATTATTCGCGATCAAATGGCTGCTCGATGAATATTGCAGGGCGTTGCCGAGATTGTTTTGCAACATGGCATATTCAGCCGGGTGGTCGATGATGTTGACGACGCCAAGGCCTTCTTCAAACGATTGCACGGCCAGCGCCTCGCGCATTTTAGAGCGCTGATCGGTAAACGGCATCGACATGAAAGCGGTCGCCAGATTGTTCTGCAAAATGGCAAATTCTTTGGGATGGGCTTTTTTGTCAAAGACCCGAAGGGCGCGCTGATAAGCTGAGATGGCGTCGGTGATTCTGCGTTTGCCGGCGCCCGCCAAAGTCTGCAGGACAAGACCGAGATTTAATTCCAGCTCGGCAAGTTCTTCGCTGTTGCCTTGTGCCGCCAGCACTTTTTGCGCGCTTTCAAAGCATTCTTCGGCGCGCTCTAAATATTCAGTTGAGCCGCTGGGGATTGATTGTAGCGCTGTTCCCATGCGCGCGGTGATGCGGGCGCGCAGCAAATCACTTTCTTCAGGGCACAGCTCCAGCGCTTTTTCATAAAGCTCAACCGCCTGTAGCAGATCGGAAGGGGATTTGGGCTGGGTTTGCAGGCCCATTGCAATTTCAATGAGCATATCGATTTTATCCGGCAGAGCGACGTCATCGCGGCTGGCCGCTTCGATTGCCGCGCGTACTTCTTCGTCTACCCTGCTTAACGCCACTTTTGCACCTCTCCCGCCACAGTTCTTATTGGTCTGAACTGTTTTTGACTTTATGTCGCAGACCATAAACGGCGCGGCAGGATGTGTCT
>JAJRRE010000421.1 GCA_024279745.1 Alphaproteobacteria bacterium | reverse complement strand
GGCAATGTCTTCAATCGAACACACGCTCATGGTCGACAAAGTGAACGGGATGCCAAAGTCCTCGGCCGCCTGCGCCGCCAGAATTTCCCCATCCGCATGTTGCATCCCCGTCAGGCCGACGGGTGCCAGTGCGACCGGCATGGCGGCGTCCTCGCCGATCATCGTCGTCGCCAATGTGCGATTGGTCATGTCAACGGCTATGCGCTGGCGTAATTTTATGTCTTGAAAATCGCTCTCATTGGCCCGGTAAGTGCTTTCGCTCCAAGAGCCGGAATCGGCATAATCAAAGAACATCTTGGGCACACGTTTGCGCGCCAGATTTTTCAGATCATTGATTTCAAGAATTGGTGCCATGGCCGCCCCCCGCTCACAAAATTCATATGCGGGAATAGGGCGCGCAGCGCTGAGCTGTGTCAATAGCAACAAAGTCGGCACGCGCTGCGACCGCTGTTTTGCATTGCAAGATGTTTAAGATGCGCGACGGCATTCCAAGGCCTGTATGGCCTAACCATCTAATTGTTTAGATCGCGGCCGCGGCGCTCTGTCGGCAGTGCATCATATTGCGGCAGGTCCTTATCGAGCTGGGGCATGAACTGCCAACTCGCCGGCCCGCCAAGCCGTCTACGCCCATTAATGCAGCCATCGCCGCAGCGCTGCAAGGCAGCCGTACAGCCGGCCCGATCTCTTGTCTGAATTAGACATTGCGAATAGCGCGCCCGGCAATCTTCAATGCAGCTGGCAGCCTGAGCTTGTGTTGCCGGCACGAATTGCACCGCACCAACACTGCCGAACAATAGTATCACGGCTAATATGGGTCTCAAATAATGCATAAATTTCAATCTCTTGCCCTCTATCTCAGACAAAGTCGTTACTTTGTTCAACCAGCAATCAAACAGGCATAATACGCCGCGATGGCAAATGCTCCGAATCGCTAATTGCTCCTTAGCCAGCATATATACCGCCCATTTAATGAATGGAAGCTGAACCGAAGCTGGAGGTGATTGATCGATGCACGGCGAACTGCGAGAATTTGGCGCTAGAATGCGCAGTCGGAAAACATCCGATCAACGCTTCTGTCCCATTCTGAGTTGTACAGCCGCAGCAATTGATCGGCCGCCGTTTCGCCGCTCTCGATCATGGTTTTCAACGTCGCCAGATGTACGGTTTCCAGATGGCCGCTATTGGATCTAATCCCGCGCGCTTCCAAACCCGCATGGGAAATCTCGACCGCACGGCGCGCCAGATCACGCACCGAAACGCCGCCAATGGCCGCAGCAAAGCCGGCAGCTGGCACATCCTCACGCAGCTGCTGGCGCTGCTCGGCGCTCCAGTCCTTGACCAGATCCCAGGCCGCATCGAGCGCGCTTTGATCGTAAAGCAGGCCAACCCAGAACGCCGGCAGAGCACAAATCCGGTACCATGGTCCGCCATCGGCGCCGCGCATCTCGATGAAGCGCTTCAGGCGCACTTCAGGATAAAGCGTTGTCAAATGGTCCGACCAGTCATCTTCGGTCGGCACCATGCCCGGCGCCTGTTTAAGATTGCCGGCCATAAAATCGGCAAAGGAGCTGCCTGCCACATCGATATATTTGCCGTCGCGATAAATGAAATACATTGGCACCGACAACGCATAATCGACATAACGTTCAAAGCCCATGCCGTCCTCAAAGACGAAGGGGATCATGCCGGTGCGCTTTTTATCCGTATCGCGCCAGACTTCCGAGCGCATGGATTTAAAGCCGTTGGGCTTGCCTTCGGTGAACGGCGAGGCGGCGAACAGTGCTGTCGCCACCGGCTGCAGCGCCAACGACACGCGCAGTTTTTTGACCATGTCGGCCTCAGAAGAAAAATCCAGATTAACCTGAATGGTTGCGGTGCGGAACATCATATCGTGGCCATGCGCGCCGACGGTGGGCATATAACGCTTCATCACCTTATAGCGCTGCTTGGGCATCATCGGCACGTCGGACAATTTCCATTTGGGCGAGAAGCCGGTGCCCAGAAAACCAATGCCAAGCGGCTCGCCGACGGCGCGCACTTCGCGCAAGTGCTCGCCCGCTTCGGTACAGGTCTGGTGCAGTGTTTCCACCGGCGCCCCGGATAATTCGAACTGGCCGCCCGGCTCTAATGAAACCGTCGCGCCCAGCTTACAATTGGGCCGCTTTAAGCCAATAATATGCGTCCCCTCCATGATCGGCTCCCAGGCAAAACGCGCCGCCAAACCGTCCAGCATGGCGCGAATACCGCGCGGACCGTCAAAGGGCACAGGGCTAAGATCATCCGTATGAAAGACGAATTTTTCATGCTCAGTGCCGATCCGCCAATCAGATTTTGGTTTGCAGCCCTTGGCGATCCAGGCCACCAGGTCTTCGCGCGTGCGCATCTGCGCTTTTGGCGCATCGTTATTGGAACTGGACATGATTGGATTTCCTCGCGCGGAACTTGTTGAAGATCTTAGCTTTAGATTGTCGCGGGGCTATTGCCAATCCCCTAAAACGGCATTGACAAGTGCCAGCGCCGCCACGCCTGCCGTATCAGCGCGCATGATGCGGGCCCCGAGCGAAAGGCAGATAACATAGGGTTTAGCCGCCAGCAGCTCACGCTCCTCTAGCGAAAAGCCGCCCTCAGGTCCAATCAGCACCGCCAGCGGACCGCGCGGCACATCTTGCAACGCCGCGATGGGTGCACTTTGCGCTGCGCCTTCATCGCAAAAGATCAGCGCCCGGGCGTCATCCCAATCGGCAATCACTTTGCTTAGCTTTTGCGGCGCGCACACCTCAGGGATATGCAAAATCCCGCATTGTTCAGCCGCTTCAATAACATTGGCCTGCATCCGCTCCAGCTTGACCCGCCCTGTATTGGTGTGCTGTGTCAGCACCGGCCGCAGCCGCCGCACGCCCAGCTCAGCCGCCTTTTGCACCATGTAATCGAGCCGAGCATGTTTGAGCGGCGCGAACAGATAGTCGATATCGGGACCGACCTGCTGGCTGCGAACCTGCTCCTTGAGCCGCAGTTGCATCGACCGTTTGGTCACGCCTTCGATTTGCGTCAGCCATTCGCCGTCACGACCATTAAACACCAGAACGTGATCGCCCGCCTTAGCGCGCAAGACGTTTTTCAGATAGTTGGTCTGACCTTTATCGCATTCGACAATAGTCCCGGCGGCGAGACCAACGTCCAGAAACAGTCTTTGCGCGTTGTAATCGTGAATACTCATTTACTAGATCTCGAAAAAATGGTCGGTACTTAGTGCCAGCGGGACACGCCGACTAGCGCCTGCAGCTGGTCCTGCGTCTTGATGTATCGGCGCCGTGATAGGCACTCGCGCGGCCTGTGATCAAGACCTATAGTTGTTCCATGGCAGATAACATATCAAATGGTTCAAATTCAAATGCCGATACGGGGCCGCAAAACTCATCCCGCGATCCGGCGGCCCTGGGCAATGCCCCGGCTGGCGATGGCGACCGTGTGGCAGATGCGCCGCCCACCAATTTTGTCTATCGCTATTTGCCACCCGGTTTGTTGCCCTATGCGCAGCTTGCGCGCCTCGACCGTCCGATTGGCGCCTGGCTGTTGATGTTCCCCGGCTGGTGGGCGCTCGCCATGGCAGACCTGGCCAGCGCGCGTGCGCTCCCGAATTTGTGGGTTCTGCTGTTGTTCCTGGTCGGCGCTGTAATCATGCGCGGCGCCGGCTGCACCTATAACGACATAATCGACCGCAATTACGACGGCTCGGTCGCACGCACGGCCAGCCGCCCCATCCCGTCCGGCCGGGTCACCGTTCGCCAGGCGGCATTGTTCACAATTTCGCTGTGCCTGCTCGGGCTTGTTATATTACTGCAGTTTAATTGGATGACCATTTTCCTTGGCGCCGGATCGCTTGTCCTGATCGCCATTTACCCGTTCATGAAACGCTATACCTATTGGCCGCAACTGGTGCTCGGCCTGACGTTCAACTGGGGCGCGCTGATCGGCTGGTCGGCAGCGCGCGGAACCATGTCACCGCCCGCCATCTGGCTATATCTGGGGTGCATTGCCTGGACCATTGGCTATGACACGATCTATGCCCATCAGGACAAGGAAGACGATTTATCCTTAGGGCTGAAATCCACCGCCCTGAAATTTGGCGAGCAGAGCAAATCCTGGATTTGGGGGTTTTATATCGCAGCCTTGATCCTTTGGGGCATTGCCGCCTGGCAAAGTGATGCCGGCATTATCACCTTGCTGGCGTTGAGCGTCGTGGCGCTGCATTTGGGCTGGCAGGTCACTACTCTCGACATCAACAATAGCGACAATTGCCTGCAACGTTTTCGCGCCAATCGAACCGTTGGCTTGGTGCTGTTTGCCGGATTGGTGCTTGATCTTCTGGTTATGGGGATGATCCGGGGGGAATAGGCGCGCTGCTGATTGACGGGGGGTGCCGCTGGCCGCTGGCCCTTCTTGAACTCGCGCACCTGTTGCCAGTGTTGAATTCCCGGCGCACCGCTTACCGCATACCCCCATATTGAAACCCTTTATTCACTATACTGGGGCAAACTTGCACGGGAGCACCGGTAACAATTTCCCCGGTCCTTAATAATGAGTTAACAAATTTTAGGCCGGGTTGAAACGTAACACCTTCGTGCCTGCCGACAGCCCGCGTGGACCCCTACCATGAAAGCGATTGTATTTTTTCTGGCATTGCTAGCGGTGGCTAAAATTGGCTATCAGGAATATCTGTATCGCACGGCAACCAATGATGTCATCATCAACGCCTATCGCAACCGGGCGGTCAATGCCTGCCGCAAGGACGCGGCCGCGCAACGATTGGCTACATCGATAGCCACCTGGTCTCGCCCGACGTCGATGAAACTGGTGATTGGCAAGGCTAATCTGGATGTTTATTTCTGGCAGATAAATTCCAAATTATGGAATGCGCGCTATCGCAACCCCTATCTGTTTTTGAGCATCGACCAGAATCCGGCCAGCGTTTTTTGCGAGTTCGATATTGTGCATGGCTCGGCATCAGTCTACCGGATGTAGGCCGCTGGCGGCCATGGCGGATTAACAAACCTGCAAACCTGCAAACCTGCAAACCTGCAAACCTGCAAACCTGCAAACCAGCGCGCAGCGGTGCTTTGGCGTTCCGGACATACCGGCGCTCCGGACGTTCCGGCCGGCGCTCCGGTATATTGTTAGTTCCCGCCATCCATTAGCCGGCGCGCGATAACTTCAGCCTGGATTTCGCCGGCACCTTCGAAAATATTCAAGATGCGCGCATCGCACAGCACCCGCGAGACCGGATATTCCAGCGCGAAACCATTGCCGCCGTGGATTTGCAGGGCGTTATCCGCCGCCGCCCAGGCGACGCGCGCCGCCAGCAATTTGGCCATGCCTGCTTCCAGATCGCAGCGCCGCCCTTCATCTTTTTCGCGCGCCGAATAATAGCTGAGCTGGCGCGCAATCATGATCTCGACCGCCATCATGACAATCTTATTGGCAACGCGCGGGAAGGCATAAATCGGCTTGCCGAACTGGTTGCGCTCCTGGGCATAGGAGAGCGCCAGATCAAGCGCCAATTGCGCTGTGCCAATCGCCCGCGCCGCGGTTTGGATACGCGCCGATTCAAACGTCTCCATCAGCTGCTTGAACCCCTGGCCTTCTTCGCCGCCGAGCAGCCCATCGGCTGGCACCATGAAGCCATCGAATGAAATTTCAAACTCCTTCATGCCGCGATAGCCAAGCACTTCGATCTCGCCGCCGCTCATGCCATCAGCGGGGAACGGGTCGTCGTCGGTGCCGCGCGGTTTGGCCGCCAGCAACATCGACAGGCCCTTATAGCCTTTCTCATCGGGGTTGGTGCGCACCAGCAAGGTCATCAGATCAGCGCGCACCGGATGGGTGATCCAGGTCTTTTGGCCGGTCACGCTGTACGTCTCCCCCTCACGCACGGCGCGGGTCTTCAGCGAGGCCAGATCAGAGCCGGTATTGGGCTCAGTGAAAACGGCGGTCGGGAGGAGTTCGCCGCTGGCGATCTTTGGCAAATAAGTTTCCTGCTGCGCTTTGGTCCCGCTGCTTAAGATTAACTCGGCGGCAATTTCAGAGCGCGTTCCCAATGACCCCACGCCGATAAAGCCGCGCGATAATTCTTCCGACACCAGACACATCGCTTCCTTGCCCAACCCGAGCCCGCCATGCTCTTCGGGAATGGTCAAACCAAACACCCCCATGGCGCTCATCTTGTCGATGAGTTCCAGCGGGATATAGGCATTGTCCAAATGCCATTGATGGGCACGGGGTTTAACTTCCGTGTCGGCAAAGCGGTGCATTTCTTCGCGCATGGCGTCATGGGTCTCGTCAAGGCCGGTATCGCCGTAAGTGGTGGCGCCGGGATGAGCGCCGATCAATTCCGCCAGCCGCGCCTTAACCGTCTCATCAAACCCGCGCGCAATTAGCGCCGCGACGGCGCCGTCGTCGAAGGTGCGGATTTCTTCACGTGGCACGCCCAGCGCTTGCAGCCGAATTGTCTCGCCCTGGCTCATGGCAATACCTCCCAGGATCTGCGCCAGATATTCGCCGTAAGCGGCACCAAGCAGCAAGCGCTCGATTTCGCCAAAGCGCCCCTCCTCCTCAAGCGCGCGCGCCCAATGTAGCATTTGGCGCAAGGCCTCGACATAGGTCGCCAGCCAGGCCAGACCATGGGTAAGCATCTGAACTTTGGCACCGCCGCCGCCTTTGCGCCCTCCTGCCGTTTCCAGGGCTGTGCGGGCGCCCGTTTTAGCGCTGGCCAACACCCGATCGGCATCGCCAAGCGCCTGATCGCATAATTGCAGCAGCTCCTGCTTATCGGAAAATCCCGAATTGCCATGCGGCGCGGATGGGTCTTGCGATGCCATGTTGTCAGTCCTGTTGAATGCTAAAGAGTGGGGATGT
Organism: Alphaproteobacteria bacterium; assembly: GCA_024279745.1. Lineage (GTDB taxonomy): Bacteria > Pseudomonadota > Alphaproteobacteria > Rhizobiales > Hyphomicrobiaceae > JAJRRE01. The sequence continues at coordinate 993 of JAJRRE010000421.1, read as the reverse complement.
TTTTAATGCTAAAGATTGGGCGATCTGTGAAAATACAGTGAGGTCATCCCGGTTCGAAGCGAACTATATCGCCATCGCCGCCGCGGCGCCAACGCCTCTTTGGGATTAGAAACAGCTAAAACCATTTGAAAGTAACGTTGTTACTCGCCAGTCAACGCCTTGAGGAATTTGCGAATGTGACTTTTTCCTGCAACGGCGGTGGAAGCGGTTTGCCTTGGCGAGCTACCGCTCTGCGCGTCCTCAATGCCGGCACGAACGATCACCACACTTGCCTCATCAACTTGCGCACTAAAGGCAGCGGCCTCATCAAGAGTGCTACCATATGCAGAGGCGCTATGGACTGCCTCGTCGCCCTGGGAAGACAGTTCGAGCAGTTCCTGCTCAGCTAATATTTCAACTGCTGCTTTTTCCAACGGCGATGGCGTCCGAGCAACAATGACCACTTGCGCTTCTTCCTCTTCGCCGTAATCGCGCGGCTCAAACAGTTCGGCTTCAGTGGCGGCGTCTGCTGCCATGCCGCCAGCATGTACCGATACGGATATGCGGCTGGGCGCCAATGTCGGCTTTGTTAGCTTGCGCCAGTTGCCGTCATCAGGGGTGCCCATGTCGAAAACACCGCCTCCCGATGGGACATCCGCGTTGTGTTCGGTCTGATCGAGGCGGCGCGGGGCGGCAAACGCACTGAAGCGATCTGCGACCTGAGACCCGGCGCCAAAGCCGGGCACCAAAGGCGTTGGCGGTAAAGGCGGCGGCTGGAATAACGGCTCCGCTTGCAACCGTGCGGCGCCGGCCGTGTGTGTCCGCACCTCTGGCTCTGGCTCTGGCTCTGGCTCTGGCTCTGGCTCTGGCTCTGGCTCTGGCTCTGGCTCTGGCCCTGGCTCTGGCTCTGGCTCTGGCTCTGGCTCTGGCTCTGGCTCTGGCTCTGGCTCTGGCTCTGGCTCTGGCTCTGGCTCTGGCTCTGGCTCTGGCTCTGGCTCTGGCTCTGGCTCTGGC
>JAJRRE010000420.1 GCA_024279745.1 Alphaproteobacteria bacterium | reverse complement strand
TAAATGCTCAAGCATAACCGTGGCCAGCCCGCCATCGCGCGCATAATCGAATGCACGTTCCAGGCTGACAGCCAGATTATGGGATTTTTCCACCCCGCTCAGCTCTTGGGCAAAAGACTGAGACATTCTCGTTTCCCTCACTGGTGCATTCATTAGAAAGACGACCCGTCCCAATGCACCAGATTAACTCTATATGAATTCGCGACCCTTGGCGCCGACCAAAATTGTCAGCAAACCAACATGACATCCTATTAAAGCGAATATTAGCCCAAGAGATGACCAAGGCCATAGACGCAAGGAACAAGAAGCTGTTCGCACTTTTAATAATGCCGATGGATGTGACACAATTCGCGCATTGCCGCGGCAGAAGAGTTTAACTGAGCATATTCAATATTATAGCGACATATGAGCCCAATTTCGCAAAGGATTCCCATAGATGTTGCCCTGCCGCGCGCCCTAAATTTGCATAAAAGTCCCGAAATATCATTGTGGTGGCTAGAGTTGCGGCTATAACAACAGAGGAATTTGTGGTTCGGCTTTGCGCAAGTAAACCAAAACACCGGTTTAAAGACGTGGAAGATGTGAGAGTATCCAAGTAATGGCGCAAGACAAGCCGGCCGATGACGGCATAGTGCCCGACAGGCAATCGACTGCCCCAATGCGGGCAAAATTTTTGGCCGAAGCACTGCCCCATATGCAGCGCTATGACCATAAGACTGTCATTATCAAATATGGCGGTCATGCCATGGGCGATCCACAGCTGGCGGCGGCTTTTGCGCAAGACATTGTGTTGCTGAAGCAATCAGGTGTTAATCCGATTGTTGTGCATGGCGGCGGGCCACAAATCGCCAGCATGTTGAAAAACCAGAACATTGTGTCTGAATTCGTCAATGGATTGCGTGTCACAGATAAAAAGACCGTTGATATTGTTGAAATGGTGCTGGCCGGCGCGATCAACAAACAGATTGTCTCCAGCATCAATAAACAGGGCGGTAAGGCTGTGGGGTTGTGCGGCAAAGATGCCGATTTAATGATCGCCAAAAAGATCACGCATTTGCCCAATCCCGATACCGGAGAGCTGGAACCGGTTGATATTGGATTTGTTGGAGAGCCGTATCAGGTCAATCCGCATATTCTGGGTGTGATGAGCCGTTCCGATTTGATCCCGGTCATTGCGCCGGTTGGGGTCTCGCCCGAAGGTGAAACTTTGAACATCAATGCCGATACTTTTGCCAGCGCCATTGCCCGGCAAATGACCGCCAAGCGTTTGCTGCTGCTGACGGATGTCAATGGCGTGCGCGATAGGGACGGCAAAGTGATCCCCAAACTTTCCATCCCCGCCGCCAAAGCCCTGATCAGCGATGGCACAATCAATGGCGGCATGATCCCCAAGATCAAAAGCTGCATTGAGGTCGTGGAAGCTGGCGTGGAAGCTGTCGTGATCATTGACGGTAAAGTTCCTCATGCGGTGTTGCTGGAGTTGTTCACCGAGCATGGCGCCGGGACATTGTTGGGCACGCGCTATCAAGTTCCGCAGCAAGGTTAAGCAAGATGACGGCCGACCAGCTGTTCCGGGCGACAGGTGCGGCTGAGCGATGATAAGCGGGCAGGGTTTGGACGCCGGGATTGAGAACGCTCAGCGTCCAAAGACAAATTTCATTCACATCACATAATAGAGAAACAGGACGGTGAAAACGCCATGTCACCTCGCCAGGCAAATATGCTGCTGCTGCTGGCGGCGGCGGTTTGGGGAATGGGCTTTGTCGCTCAGGAAACCGCCATGGAGCATATCGGCCCGATGGCCTTTGTCGGGCTGCGTTATTTGTTGGCCGGGCTGGCGGTTCTGCCATTTGCCTTGAATGAGCAGCACGCACGCCGCGAAACCGCTCGCCGCCAGCAACAACATCACGCGCCCTTTACGCTGCGAAACCTGCTGCCGGTCATACCCATCGGCATTGCTTTTTTTCTCGCCAATGCGACGCAGCAGGTCGGCTTGTTGGCAACCACCGTAACAAATGCCGGCTTCCTGACCGCCCTCTATGTTGTGTTTGTACCCTTGATCACGCTGGTGATATTGCGCAAACGTCAGGCCGCAATCATCTGGCCCGCATCGGGGCTGGCGCTTGGCGGCATATTCCTGCTTAGCGGCGGCAGCTTGAGCGTTTTGAACTGGGGCGATTGGCTGACCATTGTCAGCGCGGTTTTCTGGTCCCTTCATGTGATCCTGGTCGGCCGCATTGCCGGACAATATGGCATGCCCTATACGTTGGCCGCGGCTCAGTTTTTGATTGCCGGTCTGATCGGCATGATCGCCCATTGGTTTATCCCCCTGCCTGGAATTAACGAGCCTGCCCTCACCATCCAAGCGTTAACCGCCAGCGCGCCGCAGATCCTTTATAGCGGGCTGATCGCCGGCGGCTTTGCTTTCACGTTGCAAGTTATTGCCCAGCAAAAGACCTCAGCCGCAGCAACCGCAATTCTGTTATCATCGGAAAGCTTGTTCGCAGCCGCTTTGGCCGCTCTCCTGCTCGGCGAGCGCCTAAGTTCTATTGGATATTTGGGTGGGCTGATGATTTTTGCCGCGATATTACTTATTGGACTATGGCCGCCGCCCAAAGGTAGCGTTCCGACAACCGCGCATGAGCCGTTAAAATCTTAGGCCTCTCGCCAACTCCCCCCTTCCACGAGCCAAGACAAGGCAGTTCTTTTCATGAAACAGGCCGACAACGCCGCCGACAACGCCAATACACCAGTCGACCAATCAAAGCCCGGCATTTTTAGCACTCGCAAGGTGTGGATCTTTGATCTGGACAATACACTTTATCCGGCTGAATCGAATTTGTTTGCGCAGATCGATCAGCGCATGGGCGCCTTCATCGCCAATTATCTCGATCTGTCATTTGAGCGCGCCCGCTATTTTCAAAAGCTCTATTACCGGCAATATGGCACCACCCTGGCCGGGCTGATGCAGGTGCACGATATGGACCCGCAGGCGTTTCTTGATTATGTCCACGATATCAATCTCGATCCGGTCCCAGTGATGCCGCAGCTGGCCGCCGCCATCAACAATTTGCCGGGCCGGAAATTGATCTATACCAACGGCTCAAGACGTCATGCGGAACGGGTGGCCGATAAACTGGGCGTGCTCAATCTGTTTGACGGCATTACCGATATTGTCTCGACAGACTACGTTCCAAAACCCGCCGCCGATGCCTATGCCAGAATGATCAAAGCGCATGAGTTCGATCCGGTGCAAGCGGTGATGTTTGAGGATATGCCGCAAAATCTGCAAGTGCCGCATGATCTGGGCATGGCAACCGTGCTTGTTCATTCCAGCTATTTCGATCATCCGATCCAGAATGAAATCGAGCAATGGAAGAGCCCGCCCGACCACGTCCATCACATGACCAAAAACCTGACGGCTTTTTTGCAGGCGCTGGATTTGAAATCGTGACGCCCAGCAAATTGCAGCCGGGCCAAACCGGGCGACCATAACAGCGGCGCCCCACACCAATCACGGCATCATCACATTGCGCTCAGCTTCAGCGAACAGGACTGGGCAAAGTTAGGTGGATCGCCTAACAAGCTCTAATAACCGAATTGAGAGGGCAAACAACATGAACTGGTTTGGAACGATAACAATGCAGGGGCTATCGCTTTTGTCGACATTGTTCGTGTTGGCGGTTGGACTGGTGCTGGCGCTGATCGTAGTTCTGTTCATCATTGACCGGACGCAAACCAAAGACGCCATCCGGCATAACTATCCGGTGATCGGGCGCTTTCGCACCATCTTTACTAATCTGGGCGAATTTTTTCGGCAATATTTCTTTGCCATGGACCGCGAAGAAATGCCCTTCAACCGGGCCGAACGCGACTGGATCAAACACTCATCCGAAGGCAGCGACAACACCATTGCGTTCGGCTCGACCTATAACCTCAATGCCGTCGAGACGGTGATTTTTATCAACTGTCCGTTCCCGCTACTGGACGAAGAAGTCAAGCCACCCACACCGGTTACCTTCGGCCCCGACTGCCCCGCCCCTTACAAGGCGCTGTCGACAATCAATGTCTCGGCGATGAGCTATGGCGCCCTTTCCAAACCGGCTGTGCAGGCACTTTCGCGCGGCGCCAAAATGGCCGGTTGCTGGATGAATACCGGCGAGGGCGGACTGTCGCAATGGCATCTGGAAGGAGATTGCGATATCGTCTTTCAGATCGGTACGGCGAAATATGGTGTGCGCGATGAGGCGGGAAAATTCGATCCGGAAAAATTGCGCGAGATTGCCGCCAGGCCGCAGGTTAAAATGATCGAGCTGAAACTGTCGCAAGGCGCCAAGCCCGGCAAGGGCGGCCTGCTACCGGGCGTCAAGGTCACGCCAAATATCGCCGCCACGCGCGGCATCCCCGTCGGCAAACCATCCATTTCGCCCAATCGCCATGCGGAAGTCGAAAATGTCGGCCAGCTGATCGATCATATTAATGAGCTGCGCCAGATTACCGGCAAGCCGGTTGGCTTTAAGACGGTGATCGGCGCGGTCGGCTGGCT
>JAJRRE010000419.1 GCA_024279745.1 Alphaproteobacteria bacterium | reverse complement strand
CGGCGTTACCGTCAAGCCAGGCCCTGATGCAGCAGCCCAAACCCAGGCTTTATTGTCGGCTGGCCATAAAATACTGTTTCAACCAACATTCGAGACCGATGACGGCCTGCATGTACGCGGCGACATCCTTCAAATCAAAGATAACGGCAACGCAATCCTGCATGAGGTTAAATCGTCGACGAGCGTCAAAACCGAAGATAGTCGCAACCACATCAAGGACGCCTGTTTTCAATTCGTTACCTTGGCGCGCGCCGGCTTCAAGCTGGACCAATTATGCCTCGTGCATCTTAACAGGAGCTATATTCGCCAGGGCGATATCGACCCGGCGCAACTGTTGACACTAACCGAGATTACCGAAGATGTATTGCGTATCGCGCCTGAGACCGAAGCTGAAATCGATGCCGCGCTGGCCTATCTGAAACAGCCCAAGATCGATGAGACCTATTGCTCGTGCCTACATAAAACCCGTAGCAACAGGTGCGATGCGTTTAGCTATTTCAACGCACATCTTCCCGACAATGCAATTTACGATCTTGCTCGATTGCATCCGGCCAAAATGCAAAAGCTGCTTGATTTGGAAGTTACCGCCATTGCCGACATTCCCGAAGACTTTGAGCTGTCGGGTTATCAGGACATGCAGCGATTTTCGTTGATTGAGGCCAAGCCGGTTATTGATCTGGACGCTATTGAGGCTGAATTTGCACAACTTAGCTGGCCGCTTTATTTCATCGATTATGAAACCTTTGCCTCAGCGATTCCGAAAATTGACCGAAGCAAGCCACATCAGCCAATCCCGTTTCAATATTCACTGCATGTGCTGCATGATGACGGCACGCTGGATGAGTTTGGATTTATTGCCGACCAGCTGGAGCTGCCGTCTTTGTTGATTGAGACCATGCAAAACCAGATCGGCGCGCGCGGCTCGCTCATTTCCTGGCACGCCTCTTTTGAAAAACTGCGCAATGAGGATATGGCACTACTGCTGCCCGAGCATGAAGCATTCTTAAACGACATGAACAGCCGCACCTATGATCTGGAGCGCATTTTTAAAGCCTTTTATGTGGACGCCAAATTCAAGGGCTCATCATCGATCAAGAAGGTCCTGCCGGTATTGTTGCCGCAGTTTTCCTATGCGGCACTGGCCATTCAGGACGGCACCAGCGCCATGGAAGCCTGGCACCACATGACCAAGCTGAACTCGCAGTCGCAGGAGCGCGAAACGGTTCGGCGTGCTTTGCTGGAATATTGCGCGCTCGACACGCTGGCGATGGTTGAGATTTATCGTTATTTGCGCAAATTAGTCGACCAGCGCGACGGCGAGGGTCAGGGCAAGGAATAATAACCGCTACAGCTTGGTACCGATCACCAGCGTCCAGAATGTCTTGAACTCGGTGTTGGGATCATAGACCAGCGCAATGCCCATTTGCTTGGCGTCGGCCAGCAGCAAATTCTTGTTATGGCCGGGGCTCTTTTGCCAGCCCTTGAACACTTCTTCGATGGAGTTTTGCCCGGTGCCGACATTTTCTGCGGCCAGCTTGGCATTGTAGCCTGTACGCTTGACCCGGTCCCACGGGTTGGAGCCGTCGGAGCCGTAATGAGAAATGCGGTCCCAGCGCGCCAGATCACGCGAATGAGCTTTGGCTGCATCGGTCAGCTGGACATCGACCCGTAAAGTTTTTAACCCACGCGCCTTGCGGTAATTATTGATCAACTTGCGGGCTTTATCCAAGTCCAGACGCACACCAGTGAAATTTCGCGCCGCCAATGCGCCGCGCCGCGCCTTGGAATAAGAGCCCTTGGGTGCTGCGTCCTTACCCAGACTGGCAAATTTTCGATTGGATGGATTGCGCCCAGATGTTTTGCGGCCGAGCGCCCGGCTGGGTGACAGCTCACGCTTGGCTGCCACTTTGCGCACGGGCGCATTAAAGCCCGACGTTATGGCAGACGTTCCCATGGAACAGCCCGTAAGAGCGATCCCAATTGCCAGGCAAGGAATTACAACGCGATACATAGATAAATCTCCCGCCGCCAAATTTGCGGTATTCCGGTGTCCCCTAGAATCGCTCGTAACAATTAACCAGTCCTTAACGCTAACGGGTTTGTTGCGATGAAACAGTTTACTCACCCCAATCAACGGCAAACATCACCTCGATCGACGGCAAACTTCAGGGCACAGGATCGGTGTTTTGCGATTGCGCGGCGCGCCTTGAGGACACACCATCAATCATTCGCCTTACCAAGCCACTCCTGAACGAGCGGCGCCAATCAGATGCCAACAGTGACCGCAAAATGATGACCGTACTTTGGCCGCCAAGGGGCAACAGCAAGGCCCTTTTGAGCCAAATCGTTGTATGAACTGTGTATTTACCGCTTACTCGCTTGGCCTTTGCGACCAAATGGCTCAAGCTGCGCGCAAAGTGATTCGGAATTTAGTGTCATGTGTCCGAGTTAAATTGGTGCTCAGGAGACCACCCTTACATGGCTACCCATTCCCCGCCAGGGTCCCGGACTGCCAATAGCGGCGCAAGATCATCAGGCACTGATATAAAGATCGCTGCTTCGCCCTCAATAGCGTCCTCGGTAGCGTCCTTGTCGTCGCCGGTATTGAGTGGCCTGGAGCTGAACAATGCTTGTTTGCAAGCGCTTATATTAGCGCGCATCTGCGTACAAAAAGGCGCGACACGCACCGATCTTGGCAAAGATATCGCCCCCCATACGGCACACAAGCTGTCGCCGGCAGAATGGCGCACCACCCTTGAGCAGGCCCTAGACATCTTAAAGAGCGAAGGGCTGATCAGCGAAAAAGGCGGGCGCTTGCACGCTGCCACGGACGGCATCGCAGCAACACAAGATTTTCTCGGCAGCAAAGGCAAACTACCGCAGGAGTGGCGCGTCATCGCCGACTCCCGGCTGACAGCGAAAGCACTGGGACTGGAGCGGGCGTCGGCAAAAACGCTAAAAGCCCTGGCGCGCCCTGATGTGTTGCGTGCCATGATCGTAACCTGCGGCTTTGGACTGAAACTCAAAGGCACAGCCACTCCCGCACAGATCCGTGCAGCCTTGGCGATCAAAGCGCTGGAGCGCGCTTTTGGCAATCAGATCACTAGCAATTTGAGTGGCAGCGCCGGGCTATCGGCCAAGGCAGCCCGCTTGCTGGCGGGGCAACTCAGCACCCATCCGCGGGATTTTGGGACGGACCGGCGTTTGCTGGCGGCATTGGCGGCGCAAACCGTCGGCGCCGCGCAAACTGAAATCAGCGCCCTGCATACCAGCTTGTTCAGGCTAATTCTGGCGGGTCGGCGGGTTGAGGCCCTTGAGCTGACGCCAACAACAGCCCGGCAACCCAAGAACAGCAATGCAGCCAAAGGGCAATCGGCACGCAAAAAGTTAGTCCCCGGCAAAACACCGAATGAAAAGCCCGCCGCGAAGAAAACCAACACAAAGAAGCTGCCTACGCTAAATTCGGCGCTCAAACCCGGAGCAGCAGCCGCGCTTCTTGATGTGGCGCATGAGGCACAGCCCTCGGCAATCCCTGCGCCGGAAGCAGCTGCACAGAGCGCCAAGACACAATCCGCCGCTAGGCTGGAGGCGGCCCCGGAGCAGCTGCCCGGCTCAAAGCCGGATTTGGAGGGCTTTACGAAAGAAGTGCATAGGCAAGCTATAAGATGCGCACAGGGCTGGTCAGGAGACCGGAAGGCGTTTATTTCTCATGTATGGCAATCGATTCGAAATTCCCGGCCCGAATGGGGGCTGAGCGCCATCGAATTCAAATGCATGTTGCTGGAAGCCCACCATATGGGCAAAGTATTGCTCGCCTATGCCGATCTAAAAGACAAGAGCAACATTGACGATGTGAAGAATTCGGCAATCGCTTATAAAAGTACAGTCTGGCATTTCATTCGCGTTGAAGAGTAAAACCCACGAATTTTCTGACTTTTATAGTCGAGGATCAATTCTTTATGCTCACAAATGCTAACAAGGCTCTTTCTCCAGACAAGATGTCTGCGGCCTTTGAGCATAGTATTACTTGGGAAGAAGATATCTGGCGCTCCGATCCGGTTGATGCGCAGGAAGTCCACCCCAAGGCTCGCGCCAAGTTTGGCGAGCTGCTTGAAGCCATTACCGAT